>JBKKBB010000120.1:0-23717 GCA_046714395.1 Candidatus Limnocylindrales bacterium
GACGAGGTCCTCGCCTGGGTCCACGACCCGGCGTACGTCCGAACCGTCCGTCGCCTGTCCGAGGCACCCGGTGGTGCGCTGGAAGCGGGGATCGGGCCCGGGGATACGCCAGCCTTCGCCGGCATGCACGAGGCAGCCGGGGCTGTCGCGGGCGGGAGCGCCCGCGCAATCGAGGCGATCCTCGCCGGCGATGCTTTGCACGTCTTTCATCCCGGCGGAGGCCTTCATCACGCGATGCCGGATCGCGCCGCTGGGTTCTGCATCTACGACGACCCGGCGCTCGCGATCGCGTCGGCGCGCCGGGCGGGCCTGCGTGTGCTGTACGTGGATCTCGACGTCCACCACGGCGATGGCGTTCAGTTCATCCACCGGAACGATCCCGGCGTCCTGACCTTCTCGATCCACCAGTCGGGTGCGACCCTGTTTCCGGGATCGGGCTTCGTGGACGAGCTCGGAGTCGGCGACGCCGCCGGAACCTCGGTCAACCTGCCGATGGATCCCGGGACTGGCGAACGCGGCTGGCTGGCTGCCCTGCAGCGTCTCTTGCCCGAGCTGGCCGCGAGCTTCGGGCCGGATCTCGTCGTGTCGCAGCACGGGGCAGATGCCCATGCCTGGGATCCGCTTGCGAACCTGCGGGTCACGACGACCGCCATGGGGGAGGCCGCACGGCTCATCGATTCGATCGCGCACCGCTGGGCTGACGGGCGCTGGCTGGCCACCGGCGGGGGAGGCTACGACGTCTATCGCGTTGTGCCACGAGCCTGGACCCTCGTCTGGCTCGCCGCGCTGCACAGACCCGCAGACGGGCCCATCCCGCCCGACTGGCGAGCACGCTGGGCCGTGGATGCCGAACGATACGGCCAGGCCCCGATCCCGGAATGGCTCGAGGATCCGGCCAACGCCGGCGCACGGGTGGACCGGGCCCAGGAGCAGGCGGATCGTCGGGCCGTTGAGACGGCCGACCTGGTCCGTGAGCTCACCGTCCCGCTCCTCGTTCGAGCCGCCGACGACCTCGGCTGGTGGCGCGCCGGCGACGACTTGCTGCTACGGAGGGACCATTCCGCCTCGGGCGGCGGATCAGGACAGGCGCCCGGAGACGCCGGGGCTTCGCTCGAGACGCCGAAGATCGTTGGCACGATGGACGCCGCCTCGTGCTCCGGGCTCACCCTGGCCGCCCGGACGTTGCCGCCGGCGGATGCGGCGGTGGGCCAGGCCCTCGTCTTGGCGGCGCTTCGATCGGAGGATGCCGTTCGCGTGACCGCGGCGATGGTTGGGCGGCAGATGGTGGGTGCCGTCGTGTCCGCGGCCCCTGCCTCCGCAGGTGAGGACCATCGACGCCTGCTGGGCGTCGGGGTGGCGCCGAGGCATCGTCGGTCTGGACTTGCCGCGGCACTGCTCCGCGAACACCTGGCTGTCGCGCCGGCCGTCACAACCTGGGAAGCCGTGGTCACGCTTGCTGAACGCGATCCATTTGAGCCGCTTCCACGGGCGACGCGCGCGTCAGTGGCCAGGCGGCTCCTGGAGGGCGCTGGCTTTCGGGTGGAGCGGCCGGGCGGACCGATCGGGGCCGCAGACCCGGGCGCACTCGCTGCACACCGTAGCTGACTCGCGTTCTAACCCCTTGCGCCGGTTGCCGCCCGCAATGTATGGGCACGACAAAGCGACCCGGGCCGGAGCCCGGGTTGCTCGATGTGGGTGCCTCGACTGCGCCGGGTGATCTGCCCGGCACGGATTCGATTGGGTCAGCTGCCCAGCGCCAGCGGATAGGTCGAGACCTTGGCCCGCCTCGGCGTCCCGAGCTTCGGAAGCACGTTCCGGGCGAGGCCGTAGTGCCCGGCGACCCGCCAGGCGAGGATGAGCCCAATCGCAAATGTGAACAGGACCGGGTTCGTGGACGCTGAACCCGCGAGCAGGAAGGACATGTTCATCAGAGCCCCGAAGAAGGCCGCGACACCGGTGAGGAGCCCCACGAGCAGGCCGATCCCGACGGCGATCTCGCCGAAGGCGATGACCCATGCGAACCAAGTCTCGTGGTTGCCATTCAACAGGAAGTTGATGAAGTCGCGGTACCACTCAAAGGAGATCGGGGGGCGTCCCTCCTCGGGGATCGCCACAGCGCGCTCCCAGTAGCCGCGCAGGGCGGCGCCGCCACCGAGCCATGCGTTGTCGGGGTTCAGGGCCTTGCCCAGGCCCGACTCGAGCCAGGCGAAGCCGAGGAACAGGCGGATCGGCAGCCAGAAGAGGCCTGCCCGCGTGTTGCTGAACAAGAACCGCGTGAAGGTCGGCCCCTCGACCTCCACGACCTGAGCTTCCGGCGCATTCCGGTCGGTGAAGAACAGTCCGACAACCACGATGGCAAGGACCCAGAAGGCGACGGTCACGAGAGACCGGAGCGAATCGCCGCCGAGCGTCTCGGGACGTACCTCCTCGATCGGGACTTCCATCCAGAGCACAAGTGCTGCCGCCAGGAGGGCCAAGGGCGTCGCCCACTTCCTGAAGTTCTTCATCTTCCTCGCATCCCTTCGTTGTGTCGCCCGGGCCGCTGGCGACCATTCGGTTGGACGGCCGAAGCCGCACTTGGTCCACGACTATATTCTGCGAGGCGAGGAACGTCTGGCGATTGCCTGGCTGCACGATACACTCAGCCACCCGTGAAGCCGACGTCAGCGCCCGCCCGCGGAACAGGATCGCCAGATCCGCTCGCGCCGTTCTCGCCGGCGGTACGAGCATGGTTTGAGGGTGCCTTCGAGGAGCCGACCCCGGCGCAGACGGGGGGTTGGGCCTCGATCGCGGCCGGCCGTCACACGCTGATCCACGCGCCAACGGGGAGCGGCAAGACGCTCGCGGCGTTCCTATGGTGTCTGGATCGCCTCGCCCGCGACCCGTCGCCCACACCGATTCGCGGCAAGCCGGGGCAGGTGCGGGTCCTGTACGTGTCCCCGCTCAAGGCCCTGACCTACGACGTGGAGCGGAACTTGCGCGCCCCGTTGCACGGGATCGGGCTGGCGGCGGCCCGTCGTGGCGAGAAATCACCCGAGATCACGATCGGTTCGCGAACGGGCGACACCCCGCAGGAGGATCGGCGTCGGCTGGTCAAGGCGCCGCCCGACATCCTCGTGACCACCCCGGAAAGCCTGTACCTCCTCCTTACGTCGGGCGCGCGGGAGGCGCTTCGCGGCGTGGAGACCGTGATCGTCGACGAGGTTCACGCCATCGCCGGCGGGAAGCGCGGCGCCCACCTCGCCCTGTCGCTCGAACGCCTCGAACACCTCCGAGGCGAGGATGCACCGCAACTGCAGCGCATCGGCCTCTCGGCAACCCAGCGGCCGCTCGAGACGATCGCCCTGTTCCTCGGCGGGGTCGGGCGGGAGGTGGCCATCGTGGACGTCGGCGCCCGCAAGACTCTGCTGCTCGAGGTGATCGTCCCGGTCGAGGACATGAGCCGGATCGGTGAGCGGGTTGAGCCGTCGCCTGAGCCCGGCGATCCCTCCGTGCCGGCGTGGCGCGACGACCTCCGGACGAGCATCTGGCCGACCATCCATCCGCGGATCCTCGAGCTCATCCGGGCACATCGGAGCACGATCATCTTCACCAATAGCCGACGGCTCGCGGAACGCCTGGCGCACCGGCTCAACGACCTGGCCGGGGAGGAGCTCGTCCGCGCGCACCACGGCAGCATCGCCCGCGAGCAACGCCAGGACATCGAGGAGGCGCTCAAGGATGGCCGGCTGCCGGCCATCGTCGCGACCAGCAGCCTCGAGCTCGGGATCGACATGGGCGCCGTCGACCTCGTCATCCTGGTGGAATCGCCCACCAGCGTGGCGTCGGGGCTGCAGCGGGTTGGCCGGGCGGGCCACCGCGTGGGTGAACCGTCACGCGGGATCGTGTTCCCCAAGTTCAGGGGCGATCTGCTCGAGGCCGCGGTGGTCGTCGGGCGGATGCACGAGGCCGCGATCGAAACCACCGTGATGCCGCGCAATCCACTCGACGTGCTCGCCCAACAACTCGTCGCGATGACCGTTCTCGAGTCGTGGTCCGTCGCCGACCTGTTCGCCACCGTGACCCGCGCCGCCCCGTTTGCGTCGCTGTCGCGCGAGGCCCTCGAATCGGTCCTTGGCATGCTCGCTGGCGCGTATCCCTCGGACGAATTCGCGGAACTCAAGGCCCGAGTCGTGTGGAATCGGGTGACCGACCTGGTCGAGGGTCGGCGTGACGCGCGTGTCGTTGCGATCACCTCGGGCGGCACGATCCCGGACCGGGGCCTGTTCGGCGTCTTCCTCGCCGGCGACCCCGGGACGCCCGGCCGGCGGGTCGGTGAGCTGGATGAGGAGATGGTCTACGAGCTCCGGGCGGGCATGCACGGCGACGTGATCGTGCTCGGTGCGAGCAGCTGGCGGATCCTCGACATCACGCCGGACCGGGTGATCGTCCAGCCCGCGCCGGGCGTGCCCGGCAAACTCCCGTTCTGGAAGGGCGACGCGGTTGGCCGGCCGATCGAACTGGGTCGTGCCATCGGTGCCTTCGTCCGCGAGGCGGAAGCGGATCTCGGGCGCGGCAAGCGCGGCCGGAAGGCCGTCCACGATCGGCTGCGGGCCGCGCACGACCTGGACCCGCTGGCGACCGACAACCTGCTCGCCTACCTCGAGGAGGAGCGCGAGGTGTCCGGTGCGCTGCCGACCGACCGGCGCATCGTCGTCCAGCGGTTCCGCGATGAGCTGGGCGATTGGCGCCTTGTCCTGCTGACGCCCTTCGGCGGTCGCATCCATGCGCCATGGACCCTGGCCATTGAACAACGCCTGCGCGAGCGCCTCGGCATCGAGGTCCAGACCATCTGGTCCGATGACGGCATCGCCGTGCGGCTGCCGGAGGGCGAGGGTGACGGCAGCTCCGCCCGCCTCGCCGAGATCGAAGGGCTGCTGTTTCCCGCCCCAGACGAGATCGAGGATCTCGTCATCGAGACGCTCGGGTCGAGTGCGCTCTTCGCGTCGCGCTTCCGCGAGAACGCCGCTCGCGCATTGCTCCTTCCGCGCCGCCGGCCCGGAACGCGGACCCCGCTCTGGCAGCAGCGCCAGCGAGCGGCGGACCTGCTCGCGGTTGCCGCCCGCTACGGCAGCTTTCCGATCCTCGTCGAGACGTACCGTGAGTGCCTGTCCGACGTCTTCGACCTCGATGCCCTTCGAGAGGTGCTCAGTGCCGTCGAGCGGCGCGAGATCACGATCCACGCGGTGGAGACGACACGGGCCTCGCCGTTCGCGTCGTCGCTCCTGTTCGACTACGTGGCAGCCTACATGTACGAGGGCGACGCGCCACTGGCCGAGCGTCGGGCCGGGGCGCTCGCACTCGATCGCGACCTGCTCCGCGAGCTCCTCGGTCAGGAAGAGCTGCGGGAGCTGCTCGACGCCGATGCGCTCGCGGACCTCGAGCTGTCCCTGCAGGCACTCACGGACGATCGCCGGGCCGACACGATCGATCAGGTCCACGACCTCCTGCGCCGGCTGGGAGATCTATCCGGGACCGAGCTGGCCGCGCGGGTCTCGGGAGGTTCGGACGTCGCGGAACCCTGGCTGGCCGAGCTTCGCGCGGCCAGACGCGCGGTCCAGCTCCGCCTGGCCGGGGAGGAGCGCTGGATCGCGGTCGAGGATGCCGGACGCTATCGCGATGGTGCCGGGGCCGTGCCTCCGGCCGGGTTGCCCGACGCGTTCCTCGGACCGGTCCCGGGAGCCCTGGACGGTCTGCTCGCCCGCTGGGCTCGAACGCACGGCCCGTTCCTGGCGGTGGATCCCGCAGCGCGATGGGCATTGCCCATCGGCGTGGTCGCGGACGCCCTCTCCCGTCTCGGGGAGGCGGGGACGCTGGTTCGGGGTGAATTCAGGCCAGGTGGCAGCGAACGGGAATGGTGCGATCCCGAGGTCCTGCGGCTCCTCCGTCGACGCTCGCTCGCGCGGCTCCGTCACGCCGTCGAGCCCGTTGATGCGGCGGCCCTCGCCCGCTTCCTGCCCGCCTGGCAGGGCGTCGCAACGGTCGGCTCGTCGGCCGCCCCGCTGCGCGGAAGCGCCGCCCTCGAACGCCTGGCCGAAGTCGTCGATCAACTGTCCGGCGCGGCCATCCCCGCTTCCGTCCTGGAGCGTGACATCCTGCCGTCGAGGGTGCCGGGGTACCAGCCGCGCCTGCTCGACGAACTCGGTGCGCTCGGCGAGGTCGCCTGGGTCGGGCGCGGCAGCCTCGGTCGGGACGACGGCCGGGTCGTGCTCTACCGTCCCGGGCGCTCGCTGCCGCCCCCGGATGGTCCGACCGCCGACGCGGACCAGCCCGCTGGTCCGGTCCATACGGCGATCCGTGAGCATCTGGTTCGACGCGGCGCCTCGTTTTACCGGGAGGTCCGGAGCGCCGTTGATGGCCCGTCGGACCGGATCGTGCTCGATGCGCTGTGGGACCTGGTCTGGGCGGGCGTGGTCACGAACGACACGTTTACGCCGCTCCGTGCATTGCGCTGGAAGCGGCCCGCCCGCGCCACCGCAAGGCCACGGGCGGGGCGACTGACCGCCCTCGGGCCGCCCGAAGCTGCCGGGCGATGGTCACTCGTGCAGGATCCCTCCACGGCCACGACGCCGACCGAGCGCCTGCACGCGACGGCGCTCGGTCTCCTCGATCGGCACGGCGTGCTCGTCCGCGACGCCGTCATGTCGGAAGGTGTGCCGGGTGGATTTGCGGGCGTCTATGCGATCCTCCGGGCTCTCGAGGCTGCCGGACGGATCCGACGCGGCTACTTCGTCGACGGGCTGGGTGCCGCGCAGTTCGCCCTGCCCGGTGCCATAGATCGGTTGCGCGCGGTTCGCGACGCCGCCGGCGGGAGCCAGCGCCCGATCGTGTACGTGCTGGCTGCCGCCGATCCCGCCAATCCATACGGAGCGGCCCTGGCGTGGCCGCGCCGCGGCGACGCGGATCGGCGCCCGCTCGCCCGAGCCGCCGGCGCCTACGTGGTGACCGTGGACGGGCTCGCGGCCCTGTACGTCGAGCGCGGCGGGCGAACGCTCCAGACGCTCGCTCCGTTCGACGACCCGGTCGTCGCCGCGGCCGCCCTTTCGGCGCTCAGCTCCCTGATCGGCGGTGGCCGCGACCGCGAGTTGGTGATCACCAGGGTGGACGGGCTACCGGTGGCCGATTCGGCGCATCGGTCCGGCCTCCTGGCGGCGGGCTTTGTGGCCGGCTACCGCGGCCTCGCGCTACGGGTCGCCGGAGGCGCGAGCCCAGCCAGCACGTCGACACGGTAGCCGGCCCGCTCGACGGTCCGTCGAAGCCGGGTTGCCCGGGCCCGGGCGGCTTGCGGGGCGGCCCCGTCGGCAATCTCGATCCGGGCGAGCCGATCGACAAGCAGGCCGACCGCGTCCCCGTCGAGCCACTCGACACCGTCCCACTCGTGCACGCCCATGGCTGCCCTCACGATCGGATCGTGGAGCCACGTCATCAGCCGGGGTCGGCCCGCGGCCGGTGCACGGGACGCCGCGATGAGCGCACCTGCGTCCCTGGTAATCCGGCGAGCCGCCTGTTCGGCCAGGCCGTGCCGGTCGGCCAGCGCGGCGTCGAGCTGGGCACCGAGGCGCAGGTCGGCGATGACCGATGGCCCGACGGCGGCGCTGATCGGGCTGAGGACCAGCCAAGCCTCCAGGACCGCCGCCTCACCAGGACTCCCGACGATTCCCACGAACGCAGCACGCCGCCGTGTGGCCTCGGTCACGACCTCGGTGCCGGGAGCGTTGCCGATCGCGACGTCGGCCGCCGGTCGGAGCGAGGCGGGCGAAGCGATCGCCGCAATCTGCGCGAGCACGGCTGGCAGGCGCTCGACGTCGACCGTCGCCGCGCGGAGCGCGGCATGGAGGGGTGCAAGTTCCAGGTCCCGCAGTGCGTCATCGAGGCTCGGGACGGCGCGATCGCCGAGGTTTGCGGCCAGTCGGGTCCAGGCCTGCTCGGGTGTATCGCGGAGCTCGCGGAAGTCGGTCAGCACGTGGCAGCGATAGGCATCGAGCGAGAGTCGCAGGCCGCCTTCGCGGAGACGTGCGGCCGGCACCAGGTATTCAAGGCCGGCCCGCTCATCGCGAAAGCCGATCAGCACGCCGGGCTCCGCAGAGACGCCGAACGCCTCCGCGAGGGACCGGCGGACCTGGCTCCTGGATCCGTCGGCCCGCTTGACAGCGAACGGGACCGAATCGCGGATGGTGCCGACCGTCTCTCCGAAGCGGTTGTGGTAGACGATGAGCGATCGCCGATCGCCGGATCCGTTCGAGTAGGCGTACACGTTCTCGTCGACCGACCCGTCATCTCGGACCAGGTCGTAGAGCAGGAAATCGTGGGCGTCGGCGAACATCGCCCGGCGATCTACGAGCGGGAAGAGATGCTGCTCGTGCCGTGCGACCAGATCCGCGTCGGCTCGCTCGTCGAGACGCGCCCGCCGGAATTCCATCCCGTACTTCTCCGTGAACCCCTCCACCTGGCCATGGCCGAGCATCGGCAGGCCCGGCAGCGTCACGAGCAGGGTGGCGACGCCCAGGTACTTGTCCCCGGAGCCGAATTGCTCGAGGGCCGACTCCTCATCCGGATTGCTCATGAAGTTCACGTAACGCTTGAGGATGTCGGGGTCGAACGCGAGGGTGTCCCGGATGACCTTGCGGTAGCCGGCGTTGTCCTCGTCCCGGAGCATGTGCATGAACGCGCTGTTGTAGACCCGATGCATGCCGAGCGTCCGTACGAAGTACCCCTCCATGAGCCAGAACGCCTCGGCCAGGAGCAGCGTGTCGGGAACCTCTGACGCGACCCGATCCACGACCTCGCGCCAGAACTCGGTCGGCATCAGCTTGTCGAACGCGGCCTTGCGCATGGCGTGCTCGGCACGCGAAGGGATGCCGTCGCCGGCGCCAGGCACCGGCCACCACAGGCGCTCGATGTGCTTCCGGGCGAGGACCATGGCCGCGTCGAACCGGATGACCGGGAACCGACGGGCGACGGCGACGATCGTCTGGATGACCTGCTCCCGAACCTCGGCCTTGATGAAGTCCAGCTGGGCGGTGTCATTCCAGGGGAAGCTCGTCCCGTCGTTGCCGTGGTAGACGTAGCGGGTCACGCCCGAGGAGTGGTCGTGGTGCTTGAACACCACGGCCGCGTCCGTCGCATCCCAGTAGTGGTCCTCGAGGACGATCGAGACGCGCCCATCGGGCGAGAGGTCCGGGCCGCTGAAGGTGTACGCCGGGTAGGGCGGCTCGGCGACGGACAGGAACCACTCGGGGTGCTCGATGACCCAGCGCGAGTCGATCCCCATGTGGTTGGGAACCATGTCGCTGGCCAGACGAATGCCGCGCGCCCAGGCGCGGTCGCGCAGGTTGGTGTAGGCGGCCTCCCCGCCGAGGTCGTCGGCAATCCGGTAATCGTCGAGCGAGTAGGCGGAGGCAACCGCGTCGGGATTGCCGCGCAGCCGTTTGATCGTCTCCGAGGCCTGGGAGCGCTGCCACAGTCCGATGAGCCAGAGACCCGTGACGCCCCACACCCGAAGCTGATCGAGGGCCTCGTCCGGGATGGCGTCGAGCGTCCGGATGTCGCGCTCGTAGCGCCTTGACAACTGGTCCAGCCAGACATACGTGGCCTTGGCCATCAGTACGAGCTTCGGCATCCAGTCGGAATCCGCGCTGAACCGCTCTGCTTCGGCGTCGAGCCCGGCGAATTCCGGGCCCTCACGGGGCTCTCGGGCACCTGGCGCGCCACCGAAGCGCCGATGCATCCCGCGCTCCTCCTCGTCCAGTACTCCGAGTGCGATGTCGAGGCGGTCGAGCAACCCGCCGAGGTCGCCGCCGAGCAGGGCCGGCCAGTTCTCTCTGACGTAGCGCAACTGACCGGCGAGCGAGGTGGGGGCATGGCGTGCCGGTGCTCGCAGCAGGTCGAGAAGATTCGCGGCCGCCGTTCCGCCATCGCCGGCCCCGGCCACGGGGCCCGCCGCAACGAGCAATGCCTCGAGCTCGCCGACGGCTCGGGCATAGGCAGGCGAACGCGCCAGGGGCGCGTCATCGACCAGTTCCCGGAGCGGCCCAAGCGCGGGGTTCTCGTTGGCCAGCCGGGTCAGGATCAGCTCGCCGACGATGCTTGCGGCACCCTCGGGTTCCACGGACCGAGCTGGAAACGACTTCGCGAAGCGATCGAGGATTCGGTCCGCATCGCGGCCGAGGCGGGCGCGCAGGCCCTCCGCCGCGCGCTCTCGGGCGAGCGGGACGCTCGTCGCCTCGAAGCGCTCGACAAGCAGATGGGCGATCTCATGGAGCAGGCTGAGTGCGGCCACGTCGCCGGCCTGGACCGAAGCGCTGCCCGGTGCCCTCGCCGCGTTCATCTCGGCCGCGACGGCCCGGGCCGTCGGGCCGTCTGCGAGGCCGACGTCGCCCCTTCGCCCCGTCGGTGCAGCGTCCAGTCCGTAGCGGATCTGCGCGGCGCGAGCGACCCGGATCGCCGCAGGATCAGGGCCCATGCTCATCCGTCGATCTGATCGAGGATACGACCTCCTGGATCGTCCATCGGGGTGCGTGCCGACCGCAGGATAACGGGTCCGCTGCTCGCCCTGACCCTAGGCCATGGTCGGAGGGAGTGTCAAACGTCGGCACGTCCGCGGAGGACGACGATCGACTGGCCGGCGACGTCGATCGTCGCCCCGGCCCGGATCCGACGGCCGCGGGTCGGAAACGGTCCTGCGGCCGCAGTGTCGAGCGACACCTGCCAGGCCAACGCTCGCGTGCCGTTCGGGACCGTGAACCCGCGCTTCTCGCTCGACGGGTTGATCGCAAGGAAGAACGAATCGTCGACGATCGGGAGCCCCTCGACGTCGACCAGGCCCTCGCCGGAGATGAACACGCCGATCCCCTGATCAAGAGGGTCGTGCCAGTGCTCGTCGCCCATCCGATCTCCGTCCGGCGCGAACCACTCGATCTCATGTGCCTCCTCGCCGTGGATCGGGCGGTTCTGGAACCAGCGCCGGCGGCGGAACGCGGGGTGGTCTCGGCGGAACGCGATCAGCTGCCGGACGAAGGCCAGCAGGCCGAGGTCGGCCCGCTCCCAATCAAACCAGGACAGCTCGTTGTCCTGGGCGTAGCCGTTGTTGTTGCCGCCCTGTGTCCGGCCGATCTCGTCGCCGCCGAGCAGCATCGGGACGCCCTGGGACAGGAACAGGGTGGTCAGGAGGTTGCGCTGGTGACGAACCCGCTCGGCCAGGATCTCGGGGTCGTCGGTCGGGCCCTCGGCGCCGTGATTCCAGGATCGGTTGTGGCGCTCGCCGTCGCGGTTGTTCTCGCCGTTGGCCTCGTTGTGCTTCTCCTCGTACGCGACGAGGTCGGCCAGGGTGAACCCGTCGTGGGCCGTCACGAAGTTGACGCTCGCGTAGGGACGGCGGCCGTTCGAGGCATACAGGTCCGAGCTACCGGTCAGGCGGTAGCCGAAGTCCGCGAGGGGCTCGGGCGTGCCACGCCAGAAGTCCCGGATCGTGTCCCGGTAGCGCCCGTTCCACTCCGACCAGGTGGGCGGGAAGTTGCCGACCTGGTAGCCGCCTTCACCGACGTCCCAGGGCTCCGCGATGAGCTTGACCTCGTTGATCATCGGGTCCTGGTGAATGAGGTCAAAGAATGCTGAAAGCCGATCCACATCGTGGAGTTCGCGCGCGAGGGCGGCGGCCAGGTCGAACCGGAAGCCGTCCACGTGCATGTCGCGGATCCAGTAGCGCAGACTGTCCATGATGAGTTGGAGGCTGTGCGGGTGCCGCACGTTGAGCGTGTTGCCGGTGCCCGTGTAGTCCATGTACCGCCGCCGGTCGTCGGCCATCAGCCGGTAGTAGGCCGCGTTGTCGATGCCCTTGAACGACAGCATCGGACCAAAGTGGTTGCCCTCTGCCGTGTGGTTGTAGACGACGTCGAGGATGACCTCTATGTCGGCGGCGTGGAGCGCCTTGACCATCGCTTTGAATTCGGCGACCTGGCCCGCACCCTCCGTGACGCTCGCGTAGCCGTTGTGCGGCGCGAGGAAACCCAGGGAGTTATAGCCCCAGTAATTCCGGAGGCCCTGGGCGGCGAGATGCGCGTCGTGTACGAACTGGTGGACGGGCAGCAGCTCGACCGCCGTCACGCCGAGAGCCTTCAGGTAGTCGATGGCAACTGGGTGGGCCAGCCCGGCGTAGGTCCCCCGGA
This sequence comes from Candidatus Limnocylindrales bacterium, assembly GCA_046714395.1. GTDB lineage: Bacteria > Chloroflexota > Limnocylindria > Limnocylindrales > CSP1-4 > UBA5189. The sequence continues at coordinate 12,204 of JBKKBB010000120.1, forward strand.
GCTCAGGAGGGATGCCCGGATGCCGGACCGTGAAACCCTTGACGTGCAGCTCGTAGATCACCGTCGCGTTGGCGGCATGACGGGGCAATCGATCGTTGCCCCAGTCGAAGTCGGGGTCGACGACGACGGATCGCGGCATGAACGCAGCGCTGTCGCTGTCACTCGCCGACCCGTCCGGATCCTCGAACCGGTACGGATATACGGCCTCGTCCCAGCGGACCTCGCCCTCGAACGCCTTCGCATACGGATCCATCAGCAGTTTGGCCGGATTGCACCGATGGCCGGCTCCGGGATGCCACGGGCCGTACACCCGATATCCGTAACGCTGGCCGCCGAGCACCCGCGGCAGGTAGGCGTGCCACACGAAACCCGTCGATTCGGGCATCGGGACTCGCGTCTCGACGCCGCCGTCATCGAACAGGCAGAGCTCGACCCGGTCGGCAACCTCGGAGAACAGTGAGAAGTTGGTGCCTGATCCGACGAACGTAGCGCCGAGCGGGTACGGGACGCCGGCCCAGACGGTCGTCATCGGTCGGGCGATCCTTGGAGGAGCGGCAACGGCGCGGGAGCGTCCGGCACGCTGGGATTGGACCGAAAGATTGGAACTCCACACTCGAGTGTCGGGCGGCACGACGGCGCAGGAGCAGCGGAACGTCGGCGCTCGATTGACCGTAGGGGAGGCCTGCCGGGCTGTCAAACGCAGGCGGCGCCGAGGCGGCATCGTGGCCCGACTGCGGGACACGCGCGGTGCGGAATTCGGCCGCGTTATCATCGGCGCCGATGTGCGAGCACTATGTCGCCCGAAGCGCGTCCCCCTTCCGGCTCGATGAGCTCTGGGAGTTCACTGCTCGACTGGAGAAGTACGGGCTTGCCGGATTCGGCTGGGGGGCGGCCTGGATCGACGATGCCGGCGCGCTCCGGAGCTATCGCGACGTCCGGGCGTTTCGGGACGATCCCGGTCGGGCCGAGGTCGGCCGGACCGAGACCACCTCCGCCCTCGTGCATCTCCGACGCCCAACCCGGCTGTCGACGCTCGGACTGGCGGACACCCAGCCATTCGACGACCCGCGCGGTCGCTACAGCTTCAGTCACAACGGTGACCTCCTGAACTACAAGGCGTTCCGGGGTCGATATCGCACCCAGGGCCGTCTCAACGGTCGAGCGGACACCGAGGTCGGTGCGCGCTGGCTCGAGGACGAGTGGCGTGACCGCGAGCCGGTACCACATCTGCTCGGTGCGCTCCACGACACGTTCGGCGGGCAGGCCAACCTGGCCGTGCTCACGCGAAGCGGCGGCGCTCATCACTACGCCGCCAACCGCGAAAACCCGGTCTTCACCTTCCGGTTGGGCCCGATCGGGATTGCCGGGACCGGCATCTACTCGCTGGATCGGTCGCTGTTCAAGTACGTTGCCCCGGGTGCCAGGGATCGCCGACTCGTGAAGTCCCGAACGACGGTTTCCCTCGATCCGGACGGGCGTCCAGCAGCCACGTAACGGCGGTGCATCTCCGGCGTCTAACGACCAGCCAGGTTTTCGATAGGGAGTAGGGGCAAGGACGTGGAGACAGTGCAAGCCGCGACGAGTGCCGACGATGGTGACCGCCCGAGCGCCGATCTTCCCACCACGCAACTCGTCCGCCTGTCGCTCTACTGGCTTGGGCTCTCCAGCATCTTCACCGGTCTCACGGCGATCCTGTCCGGCCGAATCCAATTCGCTGGCCTCGGGGATCGCGGCTCCGAGGGAACCACGCTCTTCGCCCTGAACTTCGCCGGGGCCCTCATCGCGGCATTGGTCCAGCCAACCGTCGGGTCGATCTCCGACTACACGATCAGCCGCTGGGGCCGCCGCAAGCCCTACATCTTCATCGGGTCCGTGCTCGACGTGCTGTTCCTGTTCGGGATCGCGACGTCGAACACCATCGTGTCCATCGCAGCGTTCATGGTTCTGCTCCAGGTCAGCGCGAACTTTGCCCAGGGTCCATTCCAGGGGTACGTGCCGGACCTCGTCCCGAAGCGGCAGGTCGGCACGGCATCCGCGCTCGTTGGCCTGTTCCAGGTCCTGGGTAACGTGGCCGGGTTTGGGATCGGATCGTGGGCCGTTGCCACGGGCGATTTCTTCACCGGAACAATGGCCCTCGGAGCGCTCGAGCTGGTCACGATGGTGTCGGTCGTCTGGCGGGTGGCTGAGGGCCGTGCAGCGCGGCCCCGAGCCGGCAAGTCCTGGCCGACGATCGCGCGAGAGGCCTGGGGCACCGACATCCTCCGCGAACGGTCGTTCCTGTGGCTCGTCGGATCGCGCTGGTTCGTGCTCATGGGCGCGAACATGCTCGTCAATTTCGCCACCTTCTACCTGGCCCAGACGTTTGCCCTGAGTCAGGGCGACACGGGCGGGACGAACATCCTCCTGCTCGCCGGAACGGTGCTGGGCAATGTTGTCGCGGTCATTCCGGCGGGTCGCCTGTCCGATCGGATCGGCAGGAAGCCCGTCATCTATGCGGCCTGCGCCGTGGGCGGCACCGGGATGGCCATCGTGGCGGCGGCGCCCGTCATTCCCGTCGCCATCCTTGGGGCCGCCCTGTTCGGGGCGGGGGTCGGGATGTTCCTTGCCGTCGACTGGGCGCTCATGACGGACATCATTCCCAAGGCCTCGTCCGGCCGCTACATGGGCATCAGCAACGTGGCGACGGCGACATCCGGGATCGTGGCCGTCATGAGCGGGGGGTTGCTCATGGATGCGGTCAACCGATCGTTCGCCTACGGGCTCGGGCCGCGCGTGGCATTCGGTCTGGCCGTCGTCTATTTCGTCCTCGGCGCGTTGTTGCTCCGTCCTGTGGTCGAGCCGCGGCGGGGAACCACCGTCGCCTGACATCATCCCCGGAGGACCGGTGGGCCCGGCCATAAGCGACGACAAGCACCTGCCCCCTGTTTCGCTTGCAAATTGCCTTCCGGCCGCGGAACGGAGTCGGGCAGGCCCGGGCACCGCCTTCGCCGGCGGCCCGAGCGCCGGTATACTCCCGCGCAACCATGAGCGACGGCACAGTCATCATCATCGGCGGCGCAGAGGACAAGATCCGTGACCGGATCATCCTCAATCGGTTCGTCGACCTCGCAGGCGGCGTCGATGCCGTCGTCGTCGTGATCTCCACGGCCTCTTCCCTTGGAAGCGAGGCCGGTGAGCGCTATCGGCAGATCTTTACCGACCTTGGCGTCAAGACCGTCCGGCCGCTTCATGCCGTGACCCGCGCCCAGGCGAACGAAGAGACCTTTGCGCGAGCGCTCCGCGATGCAACCGGCATCTACCTGACCGGTGGGAACCAGCTTCGGCTGTCCTCGACGATCGGCGGCACGCGACTCGCGGAGGCAGTCCTGGACCGGTTCCGCGACGGCGCGGTCGTCGCCGGGACGTCGGCCGGGGCGTCGGCGTTGTCCAGTCATATGATCGCGTTCGGCGCATCCGGGGCGACGCCCAAGCACCGCATGGCCGCCATTGCTGCCGGTCTCGGGGTGCTGCCCGGTGTGATCGTCGACCAGCACTTCCAGCAGCGCAACCGGCTCGGGCGCCTGCTCAGCCTCATCGCCCAGAATCCGAGCCTGCTCGGAATTGGGGTGGACGAGGACACGGCGGGCGTCGTCGGTCCCGATCACATTCTCGAGGTCATCGGCCGGGCCAGCATCACAGTGGTGGACGGCGCGGCCGCTGAGACCGATGCCTGGGAAGTCAGGGGACATCGTCCGGTCATGCTCAGCGGGGTCGTCCTCCACTCGCTCCCGGCCGGCTACCGGTTCGATCTTCGACGCCGACATCGAGTGACCGGCCCCGCCCTCAAGGCGCTTCCCGGCGGCGAGGCCGCGGCGTCCAACTAGGTGCATCTGTCGCCGGCCCAACCGGCGCGAGAGCGAGGATGACGATTGTGCCAAAGGCCCCGGCGAAAACCACTCGACTGAAGCGCCCAAGGTCGGCGCCGACGGGAGTGCCCTCAGCTGATCTCACGGTCCTCGAAACGAGGGTTCTGCACGGGCCGAACTTCTGGTCGCGCGCGCCGGTTGTTCGAATGCTCGTCGACCTCGGCTCCCTCGAGCAATTCCCGAGCAACACCATCCCGGGCTTCGTGGACGGCCTGGCGGCCTGGATCCCCTCGCTCGAGGACCACGCCTGCTCGCTCAATCGGCGAGGGGGATTTCTGACTCGCCTGCGCGATGGCACCTGGGCAGGCCATGTGGCCGAACATATCGCCCTGGAGCTGCAGAACCTGGCCGGCACGGATGTCCGGCACGGCAAGACCCGAGGGGCCGGGTCCGTCGGTCAGTACAACGTCGTCTACGAATTTCGGGAGGAGCTCGTCGGCGTCGAGGCCGGCAAGCTTGCCATCAGGATCGTCAACCATCTCGTTGATCCGTCCGCGGATCCGGATCTTGACTATCTGTCAGAACTCGAGGGCCTGATTCGGCTCGCGGAGCGAGCCGCGTTCGGGCCGTCCACCCAGGCAATCCTCGACGAAGCCGCATCGCGCGACATCCCGTTCATCCGCCTGGATCGGCACTCGCTCGTCCAGCTGGGTCAGGGCGTCCACCAGCAGCGCATCCGGGCGACCATGACCTCGCGGACCTCCGGCATCGGGGTCGATATCGCGAGCGACAAGAACCTGACCAACCGATTGCTTGATTCAGCGGGCCTACCGGTTCCGAAGGCCGATGTCGTCGTGGATGTCGAGGCCGCCGTCGCAACCGCGCGCCGGCTCGGATTCCCCTGTGTCCTCAAGCCACTGGACGGCAACCACGGCCGGGGTGTGCACCTCGACCTGCGATCCGATGAGGGCGTGCGCGCAGCCTTTGTCGGTGCGCTTCGGGAGTCGCGATCGGGCGAAGTCGTCGTCGAGACCTACATCAACGGTCTCGACTACCGGTGCCTGGTGGTCGGCGGGCGGGTCGCGGCGATCGCCGAGCGCGTGCCGGCCTCGGTCATGGGCGACGGAGTGGCCTCCGTTCGCGATCTGGTCGGCCGAACAAATGCAGACCCGAGGCGCGGGATCGGACACGAGAAGGTGCTGACCAAGATCAAGCTCGATGACGCTGCGGCGGAACTCGTTCGCGACCAGGGGTACGAGCTCGATGCCACGGTGCCGGCCGGGATCCGGGTCAAGCTCGCCCTGACCGGCAACATGTCAACCGGCGGAACGTCGATCGACCGAACCCTCGAAGCGCACCCGGACAACGTGGAGATCGCGGAGATGGCGGCCCGCGTCGTTGGTCTCGACGTCGCCGGTATTGACTTCATCTGCCCGGACATCTCGGTCCCGGTCCGCGAAACCGGCGGGGCCATCGTTGAGGTCAATGCCGCACCGGGCTTCCGGATGCACACCCATCCCACCGAGGGCGAGCCGCAGTACGTCGCCCGGCCGGTCATCGATCTCCTCTTTCCTGCCGGGGCACCGTCCCGGATCCCGATCATCGGGGTGACCGGCACCAACGGGAAGACGACGACCGTCCGGATGATTGCCCACATCCTCAAGCTCATGGGTCGGCGCGTGGGCATGACCTCGACCGACGGGATCGTGGTCGACGGGCGAATGATCAAGCGCGGCGACATGTCCGGACCGAAGTCGGCCCGGATGATCCTCCAGAACCCAACCGTGGATACGGCGGTCTTCGAGGTCGCCCGCGGCGGGATCCTGCGCGAGGGCCTCGGCTACGACCGGAACGACGTGGCGGTCGTGACCAACGTGACCGGCGATCACCTCGGGCTCGGTGGCATCGACACTCTTCGTCAGCTCGCCGACGTCAAGGCCGTGCTGGTCGAGTCGGTGCCTCGCTCGGGCTCGGCGGTCCTCAACGCGGACGATCAGAACGTCGCGCGGATGAGCCAGCAGTGCGACGGAGCGGTCATCTTCTTCTCGATGCAGACCGACAAGGGTGAGCCCGGCTTCGACCGGGTCGACGGTCACTGCGGCCGCGGCGGCGCCGCCTTCGTCCTTCGGCACACGTCCGAGGGGGATCAGATCGTGCTACGCCACGGCCCTCGGACGATGCCCGTGCTGTACACCCATCTCATCCCGGCAACCTTCGGCGGCAAGGCCCGCATGAACGTGGCGAATGCGCTCGCGGCCGCTGCGGCCGCGTGGGCATCCGGGGCGCACCTGCACGACATCCGGCAGGGCCTGCGGACCTTCACCACGTCGTTCTTCCAGGCACCCGGACGGCTCAACCTCGTCGAGGTCGGTGGTGTCCGAGTGGTCATCGACTACTGCCACAACGTGGACGGGATGCGCAACCTGGCCGACTTTGTCAATCGGATGATGCTCGAGAACGGTGTTCGATCCGGCCGCGCGATCGGGGTGATCGGGGTCCCAGGGGACCGCCGCGACGAGGACATGCGTGACTACGGGGCGCTCGCCGCAACGGCGTTCGACGAGATCATCGTCCGCGAAGACCGCAATCTTCGCGGTCGCGCCCCGGCCGAGACCTCGGCGCGTGTCATCGAGGGGGTCGAGCGGGCCCGGGGTGCGGGCGCGCGAACCGAAAAGGCGGAAGAGATTCTCGATGAGCTCACGGCCGCCAGGGCCGCCCTGCGACGGGCATCCCCCGGGGATCTGCTCGTGATGTGCGTCGATGACGCGATCGCCGTCTACCGGGAAACGATGGCCACCGCCGGCCAGGGACTCGGGACGACAGCCTTCGCCGACCCGGGCGAGATGGAGGCGCCGGAGGGCTGACGTTTCGGCGACGCCGCCGCGACTCGCCGCCTGCCTTCGACCCGCCGACTACCTTCCGAGGTTGAGATTGGCGCTGACGGCTCGAACGATGATCCAGATCTCGACCGCCGAGATCACCACGAGCGCGATGCCGATCGCCATTTCCATCGGGCAGGTCTCCCTCACTTCGCCGGTGATCCGGCGTTGCCGCCCATGATGGCCATCGCGCGACCTCACCGCAACGCGTTCTCGCAAGGCCACAGACGAGCGCCCCACTCATCTGCCCCCGCGCCGATGCCGCTCAGCGCCTCGGGCGGTCCTCGAGGCGGGGCGCCAGGCTGATCAGGTCGGCCGTCGTCTCGATCGGCCGGAAATGCAGCTCCCGGAGCAGCGCAAAGACTCCCTCGCGATCCTCGTGGCAGAGGAGGACGACGATTCTTGCGGCGTCGTGCCGCGAGCCGTCCGTGCCGGATGCGGCCCCGTTCAGCTCAGCCCGCAGCGCTGCCACTTCGGTCTCATAGATCGGGATGTCCTGGGTCCACCCGGCCGCCGTTGCGCCCGCCCGCAACTCCCCAATTACCGACTCGCGCGAACGGCCGCGCAGGTAGCCGAGTGTTTCCTTGAAGACCAGGCGCTGGGCCCGCGCCGCGGCAATCTCGCCCATGCCCCGGAGGGTGTCATCGGGTCGATCCCCGGCGGTTCCGATGATGGCGGTCAGCGGGGTCACCCGGCCCCCAGCGCCGCCGGCGATTCCCTCGGCAACGTCGAGCAGCACGCTCAGGCCCGCCTCGTTGTGCGCGAAATCCACGATCGCGACACGCCCGCCATTCTTGAAGATGTTCATCCGGCCCGGAGACGAAATCACGCTCGGGTGGAAATCGAGCAGCCCGACTCGAACGTCGTCGATGCTCAGCCCGAGCGCACGACTTCCCGCGGCGGCCGCAAGGGCATTCGCGATGTTGTGGCGCGCCAGGCCGGCCATGGTGATCGGCACGTCGCGGACGGCCACGATCGGCGTCCACGTATCGCCATCAGCCTCTCCGAGCTCCCCGTTTCGCACCACATACGCCCGACGACCCCTGGCCAGCTGGCGGCGCACCGCGGGCGAGGAGTCGCCCCGCAGCGAGAACAGGACCACGCGGCCGCGGACCGTGCGACCCACGGCCAGCACGAATGGATCGTCGGCATTGAGGATCACCCAGCCATCAGGCTTGGTGATCCGGCAGATCGTGGCCTTGACCTCCGCGAGTTCCGGAAGCGTGTGTATGCCCTGGAGATCAAGGTGGTCGGACGTGACGTTGGTCAGGATGCTCGCCTCGTTCGACTCGTAGCCGAGCCCCTTGAGGACGAGCCCACCCCGGGCGGTCTCGAGGACGGCGACGTCCACGTCCGAGCGGCCGAGGATCTCATGGGCGCCCCCGGGTCCGGTCCAGTCACCGGGTTCGATCATCCGCTCATCGACGAGGACGCCGTCCGACGTGGTCGTTCCGACCCGCCGGCCTGCCCGCAGCAGGATTCTGGTGACCAGTCGCGTCGTCGTCGACTTGCCGTTGGTGCCGGAGATCGAAATGATCGGGATCCGTCGGTCCGTGTCGCGGATCCAGGGTGCCGGCGAGGCTGATCCGCGACGGATCCGGTCGGTCCAGTGGGTGAGGAGGCGCTCCTGCGAGCCGGTCAGGCGGGCGCGGGGAGCCGGCGTGGCGGCGCGATCCGCCAGCGCCGCGGCCGCTTCGGCAATGAGCCGGGCACGCTCGGCGCCGATCCACGGCCAGGTGGCGATCCAGTGACCCGGATCGGACGATCGATGCACGCGGATACCCCCGCGGCCCTCGCCGTGGGCGGATCGCAGGCGACGGGCCCAGCCCGTCAGCGTGATCACCGACTCGGGCCGGTCACGCAACGGGACGTTGGCGCCGAGGCGCACCAGGGCGTGGCGTGGCGGCACGCGCTGCCCAAACCAGCTCCGTCGACGACCGAGGGCGACCTCGACTTTGACCACCGGCTCGAGCCGGTAGACGCTTGGTCCCTCAAGAACGCGAATTTCGATCAGTCGCACCGTCCCGGCAGAATAGCGGCCCGGATGCCCGGCGACCACGAATCCTTGACGCGCGGGACCGGCAGCCCGTTGGTCGCAGCGCCTAGACTTGGAGTGTGCTTGCAGCAACCGCACCCGGAAGCGGCGTCAGCCCGGACCAGCTCGACGCCCTGGCAGCGACGGTCCGGGCCGGTTTCCCGCGATTCCTCGCCGAACTTGAGCGGCTCTGCAACATCGACTGCGGGAGTTACTCGCCCACGGGCGTGAACGAAGTCGGCACGTGGGTCGAGGCCGCATTCCGCGAACTTGGGGCCGAGATTGATCGACGGCCCGACCCGTCGGGACGCTTCGGGGACACGGTCATCGGGACGTTTCGGGGTCGCGCCGGTGCCGGGCCCAGGGTCCTGCTCATCGGGCACATGGACACCGTCTTCGCCGATGGGACGGTCGCGGACCGGCCATTCTCGATCGAGGGCGATATCGCTCGCGGCGCCGGCGTCACGGACATGAAAGGCGGACTCCTCGCCGGGATCCACGCCCTGGCGGCACTTCGTGCATTGGGCGGCAAGGGATGGACCGAGCTGCCCTTCGAGCGGATCACCTACATCGCCAATCCCGACGAGGAGATCGGTTCGCCGAGCTCCTCGCCCCACATTCGCGGGGCCGCGGCGGATGCGGACTTCTGCCTTGTCCTCGAGTGCGCTCGGGCGAACGGGGACTTCGTCTCGTCCCGGAAGGGGATTGCCGACCTTCGCCTCACCCTGCACGGTCGTGCCGCGCACGCGGGCGTGGAGCCCGAGAAGGGCAGGAACGCGATCCTGGCGGGTGCCCGGGTGGTCGAGCGAATCCACGCCCTGAACGGACGGTGGGCGGGTGTGACCGCCAACGTGGGTGTGTTCCAATCCGGGTCGCGCCCAAACGTAGTGCCGGACCTGGCGAACCTGGAGGTCGATGTTCGCGGGGTCACCCGCTCGGAGCTCGAGGCCGCGGTGGCGGCAATCCAGGCGATCGCCGCCGAACCAGGTGTGCCCGACGTCAGCGTGGAGATCACCCAGATGGCCAGCTGGCAGCCGATGGAGAAGCTCGAGCGGTCCGGGCGCCTGGCCGACCACGTCAAGGCGATCGCGGCCCGGCTCGGCTTCTCGACGATGGACGCCGGAACGGGCGGAGCGTCCGACGCAAACACCACATCCGGGATGGGCGTCCCATCGATCGACGGTCTCGGTCCGATCGGTGGCCGTGACCACTCCCCGGACGAGTATCTCGAGATCAGCTCCATCGTGCCCCGGACGACCCTGCTGGCCGCGCTGATGTTGGCTGCCGGCACCGATCCGGTCGTGGCCGGCTGGCGGCCCTAGGACGACCTCCGTGCGACGCCGTGTCTCTTCGGGCAGTCCGTGGGAGGGTCCCTACGGCTACAGCCGCGCCGTCGTCGTCGGCAACACCTGCTGGGTGGCCGGTACGACCGACCCCGGTTCGGAGCATCCCGATGATGCCGCAGCGCAGGCCCGGGAAGCGCTCGGGATCATCGAACGGGCGCTCGCGGAAGTCGGCTTCAGCCTCAGCGACGTCGTCCGAACCCGGATGTACGTGACCGATCCCGCCCACGCTGCGCCGGTCGCCGAGGTGCACGGGCAGGTGTTCGGTGAGATCCGACCCGCGGCAACGCTGGTCGTGGTGGCGGCCCTCATCGAGCCACGCCTGCTCGTGGAGATCGAGGTCGACGCCGTCCGCGGCTAAAGGCGGGGATGGCCACCGGCCGGGGGTCGGGTCAGGCGATCCCGGCTGCCCGAGCAACAGCCGCGATGACCGCGGCCGCGAGGAGGCCGACCAGGAGGCCACGCCGGGCTGCGACCACGACCACGCACGCGCCGACCGCGAGCCACTCGATCCCGACCTGCAGCGATGGGTGCCGGACGGCATCGATCGAGACCACCGTGTTGACGGCCGCGAGAGCGGCAAGGACCGCCGGTCCAACGAGTCGAACGTACTCCCTCGCTCCGGCCGGAAGACGCTGCAAGCCCGGGGCGAGGAGTGGCACGGCCCGCCATGGGTACGTCACCGCCCCCATCATCAGAGCCAGCCAGACCAGTTCCGTGTTCACGAGGCCTTGACCTCGCCGCCGTGCGACGGATCGTCCATCGTCGGGCTGAACACGATCACGGCCTCCTGCGGGTGGTCGCCCGGGCCACGAGGCATGAGCATCCCGATCGCCGGACCAAGCACCCCGCCGACGAGGATCCCGGCCGCTGGATCCCAGGCGAGACCCACGCCGACGGCCGCGACGGCTGCAACGACAGCGGCCACCAGCTCGCGCCGGCCCGTGATCAGGCCGACGGCGAGGCCCGCCATGGCTGCCGGAAACACGACATCCAGACCGTACCGTGACGGATCCGGAATCTGCCCGCCGACCAGCACGCCCACGAGGGTGGCAAGGTTCCAGGGAATGAACACGGTGACGATGGACGCCCACCAGTAGCCGCGATCATCGGCCCGTCCGATCCGGCGGAAGTGGGCGATCGACAGCGCAAACGCCTCATCTGTGAGGACGTGCGCCATCAGGGCCCGAACGGGCCTCGGCCGGTCGGCCAGGTATGGCGCGAGCGCGGCCCCGTACAGGAGGTGGCGCGCGTTCAGGAACGCGGTGAGCAGCACGATCGCCAGCCACGAGAACCCGCCGAGCACATACCCGACCGCAGCAAACTGCGACGCGCCCGCGAAGACGAGCACGCTCATCGCGCTGGCCTCGAGCGGGGAGAACCCGGCGGCTCGGGCGCTCAGCCCATAGACC
>JBKKBB010000121.1:0-5776 GCA_046714395.1 Candidatus Limnocylindrales bacterium
CTCCACCTGCTCGTCCTCCGGCATCGCGTGGGCGATCACCCTGGCCCGTTCGAACAGGGCGTTCCAGTCGCGGTCCGGGCGGCCGTCGGCCAGGCGCGCCAGAAAGCGGGGGGCTCCCTCGAACAGCAGGGCCACGGCCGCCTCAAACGCCGCCGGCTCGGCCGCGCCCAGGGCATTGAGCTCGAGCGCCGGGATCACCACCCGCCGGCGTCGCGCAGCGTTCGATGGAGGATCCGGGCGGCCACCGTCCGCCGGTAGTCCGCGCTCGACCGGACGTCATCGATCGGTTGGAGTTCCGCGGCCAGCGCCTCGGCCGCCAGGTCTGCCGTCTCGGGCGTGGGTCGACGGCCTTCGAGGACCGCTTCGGTCGCGCCGGCACGAATGGGCGTCGCCGCCACCGAGCCGAGCGCGACCCGCACATCCGACCAACCAGCGCTCGGCCCGTGGGTTCGCCAGGCCACGCTCATCACGACCTTCGAGATCGCCTGGGCGCGGCGCGTTCCGACCTTGCGGAAGCGCACCTGGCGGCCCGGAGGCAGCGGAAAGCGTACGCGCACGATCAACTCATCCGGTGCCAGGGCCGTGCGCCGGTACGCCGGGAAGAACGCGGCGGCCGCGACGGTCCGCTCCCCGCGGCTGCTGCCCACGACGATCTCGGCATCTGTAGCGAGCAGGATCGGCAGCATGTCCCCTGCCGGCGAGGCGTTGGCGATGTTGGCGCCGATCGTGCCGCGGTTCTGGATCTGGACCGCCCCGATCGTCGCCGCCGCCTCGGCCAGGACCGGCAAATGGGCCTGACAGAGCACGCTCCGCCGAATCTCGGTGTACGTGGTCCGGGCGCCGAGTAGGAGGGCCCCGGACTCGAGGCTGATGCCCTCGAGCGCGCGTAGCCGCGCCAGATCCATCACGCGCTCGGGCGGCTCGCCGATCTCGCCGGTGATTCGAACCATCAGGTCCGTGCCGCCGGCGATCGGCGCATGGACCTGGCCGGCCAGCAGGGCATAGGCATCCACAAGTCGCCAGGGGACGGCGATCGGCGGCTCAGCCGGCACGGCTCAGTCCCTCTCGCGGTCGCGACCGCGGCGTCGGAGCATGATGATCAGCCCCGCCAACAGGGCGAAGCCGCCGAGAATCTGGCGTGGCGACATCGCCACCACTAGTTCGCCGGGTTCGCGCCCCGGCCGATCGGCCTGGCGGTCGCCGTTGTCCTGCGGCGCGGCCGGTTCATCCGTCGCGTCCGGGGCCTTGCGTCGCGCCGCCGGTCGTGAATCCTTCGTCATGCCGCATCCCCTGCAGCGACCGCTGCGATCGCCTCGACAATCTTCTGATAGCCCGTGCACCGGCACAGGTTGCCGGCGATCCCTTCACGGATCGCGCCGTGGTCCGGCCCGCCGCCCTCGTCAAGGTAGGCCCGGGCGGCCATCAGCATCCCGGGCGTGCAGATCCCGCATTGTGCCGCGCCGTACTTCAGGAACGCGTGCTGGAGCGTATCCAGATCACCCCGCTCGCGAGCTGCCAGGGACAGGCCCTCCACCGTCCGGACGATCCGTCCCTCCACCTGGGACATCGGCACGAGGCAGGCGTCGACCACCTGGCCGTCCAGGAGCACCGAACAGGCCCCGCATTCGCCTTCGCCGCAGCCCTCCTTGGTGCCGGTCAACCCGAGGTCCTCGCGAAGCACGTCGAGCAGACGCCGCATGCCCGGAACTTCCAGCTCCGCCGGTGCGCCATTGACGAGGAATCGAATGGCCTTCACGGCAGGTTATCCGGGGCGCTGCGGGCCGCATCCAACGCAGCGAGAATTCGCTCGGGCGTCGCCGGCAGGTCGGTCACCCAGACGCCGACCGCGTCGTGGATGGCGGCAACAACTGCCGGCGCCCCGACGTCCATCGGCAGCTCCCCGACTCCCTTGGCGCCGTGCGGTGCCCCGCTGAAGGGTGCCTCGACGAGAATCGTGGTCATGCGCGGCGCATCGAGGGCGGTCGGGATCAGGTACGTGGCGAGCCGGTCGTTCAAGTAGCGCCCGTTGTCCAGCTTGATCTCCTCAATCGTGGCGTACCCGATGGCCTGCAGCGTGCCGCCCTCGACCTGCCCCTCGCACAGGATCGGGTGGAGCACCCGCCCGACGTCGTCGACCGCCACAACATTCCGGACCGAGACTTCGCCGGTGTCGAGATCTACGTCCACGGACACGACGCAGGCCGCCCAGCCGAAGGCCGGGTACGCGTCGCCTCGATAGGTGGCGTCGTCGAAGTTGATCCCGGGGTAAGGCTCGAAACGCTGGTCGATCCTGGTGGCTCCGTGCGCGGCCGCGTCGGCCTGGTAGACCTGCGCGAACGGTCGCCCCTCGTGGCGTGCCTCGACCTCCGCCCGCAGGCGGCGCGCCGCGTCGATGCATAGGCCACCCACCACCATCGCCGTCCGACTCGCGACCGTCGGCCCGCTGTCCGGCACAAATGCCGTGTCCACGGGCGCCATGTCCACCGCTTCGGCGGGAATCCCGAGCTCGCCCGAAACCATCAGCGGGAAGATGGTGTTGGTGCCCTGACCCATCTCGGTGGATCCGATGAGGACCCGGATCCGGCCCTCCCCGGTCAGCTCCACCGACGCGACGGATCCGATGTAGACCTCGCCTGAGCCCGTAAAGCCTGCGCCGTGCCAGGCCATGGCGAGCCCGATTCCCGGGGCACTCGAGGCCGGGCCGGAGCGGAGCCGGCCGGTGGGTGTCAACCCCGAGCCGCCTCGTGCGGCGGCCGCTGCCGCCGTCGCCCGCCGGATCCGCTCGAATTCGCTCGCCTCGACGGCGAACCGGAGGACCTCCTGGGCCGCGACACTCTCGCGCAGGATCTGGCCGGTCGATGTGGTGTCGTTGAGCTCGTATGCATTGCGGCGGCGGATCTCGGCCGGGCTCATCCCGAGCCGATCGGCGATCCGGTTGATCTGGGTCTCCATCGCGAATTCGGTCTGCGGGGCGCCGAACCCACGGAAGGCGCCATTTGGTGGCGTATTGGTGCGCGTGGCCCGGGCCCGGATCCTGACATTCGGGCAGCGATAGGGTCCGCCGGCATGGAGGGCCCCGCGCGACAGGACGACGGGCGTCAGGGTGCAGTACGCGCCACCGTCCATGACGACCTCGATGTCCTGGGCGACCAGGGTCCCGTCATGCTTCACGCCGGTTCGATGGCGAACAATGGCCGGGTGCCGCTTGGTGGTTGCGGCGAGGTCCTCGTGACGGTCGTAGATCATCCGGACCGGACGTCCGCACTTCCTGGCCAGGAGTGCGGCGTGCAGGGCGAGGATGGAGGGGTACTCCTCCTTGCCACCAAATGCCCCGCCGGTCTCCGCCTGGATCACGCGGGCCTGCATGGCGCTGAGTCCCAGCGCCTTCTTCATCGCCTTGTGCACGTAATACGGACACTGCAGCGAGCCATGGACGGTCATTCCGCCGTCCTCGCCGGGGACCGCGATCATGGCGTTGTTCTCGATGTAGAGCTGCTCCTGGTGCCCGACCCGGTAGACGCCCTCGACGACGAGGTCTGCCGCCGCGAACCCGCCGTCGAGATCCCCGTCGCGGATCTCGTACGCCGCGAACGAATGGTCCGACGCTTCGGGATCGAACTCAGGCGGGAGCGGCTCGGTCACCAGCCGAACGTGCTGGCGGAGGCGCCGAATCGTCTCCCGGTCCGGCGCAGCGAGCAGGGCCACCGGCTCCGCGTGGTGGCGGATCTCGCCGCCGACCGGAACCAGGACGGGTTGGTCCTCCTTGATCGCGCTGACGAGGTTCTCCCCGGGGATGTCGGCCGCCGTGACGACCACCACCTTGGACCAGTCCAGTTCCGGATCCAGTTCGATCGCGATCAGGCGCGCCCGTGGCTCCGTCGATCGAATCGTGGCACCGTACCAGGCGCCGGGAAACACGAGGTCGTCGGTGTACTTCGCGGCCCCGGTGAGTTTGGCCGGGCCCTCGCGTCGGACCGGATACCCTGCGGCACGACCCGGCGTCGTGACACCGCGCTCGATGATGAGCGCCTCAGCGGCGGACCGCTCGGGTGACGCGGCGGGGCGCGGCATCGAACGGGTCGTCATCGGACGATGGGAACCTCTGGGGTTGGGCTGCTCCTGGTGGAGCGAGAGCGTATCACCACGAGCCGGCCGTGCCAGCCCTCAGTCACGGCCCCGGCGAAGGGCACGACCGGGCTTCGCGCCGGTATGGATGCCGCGCTCGACGACCGGCACGCCGGCCACCACGACGTGCTCGATCCCCACCGGGAACTGCCGCGGCTCGTCGTAGGTGGCGAGGGACCGCACGGTCAGCGGATCGAAGATCACGATGTCGGCCACGAAATCGTCCGCGAGCCTGCCCCGGTCGCGCAGCCCGAGTCGCGCCGCGGGCATCGAGGTCATCTTTGCGACGGCCTCCTCGAGGCCCATCACCCCTTCGTCCCGTACGAACTGGCCCAGGATTCGAGGGAACGAGCCGTACGTCCGCGGACTCGGCTTGGCGCCGACGAACGTGGAGTCCGTGCCGACCATGGCGACGGGGTGCCGATAGAACCGCCGTATCCCCTCGGTATGCGGGCCGGGCGCGACCTGGTTGAGCCGCAATCCTTCGGCCAAGAGCAGATCACACAACAAGTCAACGAGATCCTCACCCGTTTCGCGTCCGATCTCTCCGAGCGTGCGGCCCTCCCAGCGCGCGTGCTCGGGCCGGCCAAAGTACCCGAGCCGGATGTCGGCGATGCCACCCGCGCCGGCGTACAACACGCCCCTGCCTTCGAGTTCAGTCCGGATTTGCACGCGGACCGCGGGGTCCGCGAGTCGCTCCTTCGTCGGCCCTGGTCCGCCCGCCTGAACCCAGGCCGGCACCGTGATGAGGAGACGCGTGGACGCCCACTCGTAGGGGTAGGCATCAAAGGTGACGTCCAGCCCCTCGGCCCGGGCATCGTCCACCAGGGCGAGCATCTGGTCGGGGCTGCCCGGGAACGTCGCCCGATGATAGAAGTGGGTGATGTGCGTCGGAGACTCGCCCTGCCGCCCGATCTCGATGGCCTCGCGAAACGGATCCAGAAACCGGTCGCCCAGCGCGTAGCGCACATGCGTGTGGTGAATCCCGCCGAGCCGACCGGCTTCATTGGCAAGGGCCACCAGCTCGCTCGTGGAGGCGAACGAACCGGGCGGGTAGTCCAGACCGGACGAGAACCCGAAGGCACCCTCCTCCATCCCCTCGCGGAGCATCGAGCGCATCCGGGCCACTGCCGCGGTTCCGGCCTCGACCTCGTCCCAGCCGATGGCGCCGATCCGGAGAGGCGCGTTCCCGATGAGGAACGCGATGTTGACGCTGATCTGCCCGTCGAAGCGCTGAAGATAACTGGCTACGGTATCCCAGTCGGCACCGCCGGCCGGCGGGTGTCCGTCCAGGCCGGCGTTGAGTTCCACGAAGGCCGCGAGGTCGGATGGATCGGCAAACGGGGCGTAGGCATTGCCGTCCACGCCGATGACCTCAGTCGTCACGCCCTGGCGCACCTTTGGCTCGTGGAGCGGTTCGGTCAGGATCGTCAGGCCCGAGTGGCTGTGAAGGTCGATGAACCCGGGCGCCACGACCTTGCCGGTCGCATCGATGATCCGACCCGCGGATGCCGCGGCGGCGGCAATCGCGCCTGGGCTCCGCACGATCGCAAGGCGGCCATCCCGAACGCCAACGGCACCGGCATGACCGGGATCGCCGGACCCGTCGACGATCGTCCCGCCCGTGATGAGGAGCTCGAACCCGTCCACC
>JBKKBB010000122.1:0-23413 GCA_046714395.1 Candidatus Limnocylindrales bacterium
CCCGGGTACATCCTGTCGATGCCCTGCGGCACAGCCTGGGTCCCGGGCGTCGGATCCATGTAGCCGATCGGGTCGAACACGATGGTGGCGCTGACTTCGTAGCGGTCCGTGAGCCACGGGACGAGCGCGCCCGAGCCGATGAGCCCGATCTCCTCGAAGTCGGGGGCCGCCAGCACAATCGTCTTCCGGAAGCGGCGGCCCTCGAGGAGGCGCGCCAGCTCGAGCAGCGCCACCACGCCGGCCCCGTTGTCGTCGGCACCCGGTGCGTTCTTGACGGTGTCGTGGTGGGCCACGATAACGATGGCCTCGCGAGCCTCGCCGGGCAACTCGGCAATCAGGTTCGCGCCGTCGAGGCGCGCGTAGATGTGCGGATTCTTGGACGCGCCGCCCGCTTCGTCAATGTCGAGCCCGCCCGCGACGTTTTCAAGGTGGAGCTCCTGACGATCGACCCTCCAGCCGGCAACGCGCCATGCGCCCAGGATGAGGGCGTCTGCCGCGGCCATCGCCTCGGGAGTGTGGAGCCGGCTGCGCGGAGCGGGAAGGGAATCGACGAGGCGCCGGAGTTGGGCGGGTTCGATCTGTGCCCGCCAGCGCGCGGCGGCGGACTCGAGCGCGCCGTCGGGATCCGGGTACGCCGGCTCGCCGGTCCAAGCCATCAGCGTTTGACCTCTTGCGTTGGGCGTTCCATTGGGCGGCGGCGTTGGCGATCGTACGCCACCAGCGACGACGGGAAGCCTCGTCCACAATGGCGCGAAGCCGCAGGAGCCCAACGATGACCCACGATCACGACGATCACGACGACCACGCACACGACCACGCACACGGACACCATGAACACGAGCGGGTCGAGTACGGCGATGCGGTTCGCGGGTTTCGCGAAGGCAAGGACGACTACTTCCGGACCGGCGCCGGAAGCCCCCTGCCCGCTGCGGAACGGGCCGGCTTTGAGGGTCTCCCCTACTTCGACGTCGACGAGGCGCTCCATTTCGAAGGGCTGCGCCTCGAGCCGTATGTCGGCAACGAGCCCACGAGTTTCACCATCCCGACATCGGACGACAAGCTACGCCCCGCAGAACGTGCCGGAACCTTCCGCTTCAACGTTGGATCGGTCACGTGCTCCCTGACCGCGTACACCTTTGAGGGCGGTGAATCTGGGTCCGTGTTCGTGCCGTTCCTGGACGGAACGACGGGCACCGAGACCTATGGTGCGGGCCGCTACCTCGACCTTGAGCCCGACGAGGACGGCACCTACGACCTCGATTTCAACCTGGCCTACCACCCGTCCTGCGTGTACGACATGCGCTTCTCGTGTCCGCTGACCCCGGCCGAGAACCGCCTGCCGGTGCGGATCGAGGCCGGGGAACGCCTGCGCGGGGACCACGCGGGCTGACCCGCACTGGTCACTGGGAGAACGACCACCTCCAGGGTCCAATCCATGTCGCTCATCAGGCTCGTCCTCGTACAAGGTCGATGAGCCGATCGAGCACGCGTTCACCGTCGGCGCGGATCCCATTGTGTTGGAATTCGTCCGTCTGCCACGTCCGCAGGCCCCGAATCGTGGCCGCCGTCTGCTCCGCAAAGGCCCGCTCCACGTAGAGGTCGTTCCCGTAGATGGTCGCGGCCACCGGAACGTCATTTCGTCTGAGCTGATCGGCGTCGTAGAGCGCCGGCCAGGCATGCTCGGCGAGGATTGCCGCGGCCGCGCGCTGCGGCTGAAGGGCGGCGTAGTCCTCCCACATCCACGGGAAGACATGCTCGGCCGTGAAGTAGCCCTCCGCCCCTATCTCGTCTGGCAACAGCCTGTGCGAAGACCAGCGCGTCGCGACGCCGTCCGCATAGGACGACTCGTGGAGCGTCGCGTAGATCGGGTTGCGGCTGAACCGGACGCCCGCTTCGACATCGTGGAGGAACGCTCTTGACCCGAAGGGCAACTCGATCACGTGGTGGAGCAACTCGAAACCGGCGCTGTCACCAAGCCACAGCCCCAGCTGGCGAAAACGCCGCCCGGTCAGCGGGTCACCGGACGGCAGCCGAACGTCCGCATTGTCCAGCCGGCCCAGGATGTCTCGAACGCGCGCCTGGTCATGAGGGTAGCGCTCGAAGTACCGACGGTTCGCCTTCAGCAGGCGTTCATATGTCGCGCCGTAGATGTCGTCGACCGGTCGCCCGATCGGCGACAGCCCGCCGGTGATGTACGCCTCCCGCAGCCCATCCGGCGCGATCGAGAGGTAGGTCATCGAAGTGAAGCCACCGAAGCTTTGACCGAGCACGCTCCAGCGTTCGACGCCAAGCTCCACACGGATCCGCTCGGCGTCCCGGACGATCGAGTCCGCGCGGAAGTGCGTCAGAAACGCGGCCTGATCCTCCGGCGTGTCGCCGGGAATCACGGAACCGACCGGCGTCGATCGGCCCGTTCCGCGCTGATCGAGCAGGAGCACGCGGTAGTCCTTGAGAGCCCGCTTCATCCAGCCGGTCGGCGGGCTGGTCGGCCGAGTCGCCTCGAGCCCGGGCCCGCCCTGGAGGAACAGCAGATAGGGCCTGTCGAGGCCGTCGGGCGAGGCCACTTCGCGGCTGAATACGACAATCGAGGGGCCGTCCGACCGGCCGTGGTCAAGCGGAACGGTGTGCTCGCGCTCAACCAGGGTTGCGCCGGGCACGCGGTAGGTCACGGTCATCGCGCAACGATACCCGCTGGCAGTACTCGAGACGGGGTCTGCGGGACCACGATTCCGGCAATCTGGCCACGAAGCGGGCGCACGGGCCGGCCGCTCAGTAGAACTCCGGCTCGATCACCCGACGCTAGCAAACGGCGCGGCGGATGTCCAAGTCGAATGGACGACGAATAGTGCGGTACTCTCGACCGCCGGAGGATCGAATGGCCCCACAGAAACCCCACCCGAAACCCGATCGCGTCAGGATCGAGAACGTCAATCATCCGGGCAAGACCACGCCCGTGGATGCGGGCATGTACAGCGCCATGCGCGACGCCCTGCTCGGCGTGCTGCCCGAAGCGGCGCCCGGCATGACCGAGGCGCAGATGCTCATGGCGGTCATCCCGAAGCTACCGGCCGATCTGTATCCAGGCGGGGCCAGGGCCGGCTGGTGGTGCAAGGCCGTCCAGCTCGATCTCGAGGCGAAGGGCGAAATCACCCGGGAGCTGTCGCGCCCCCTGCGCTGGCATCGGCCGGCGGAGGTGTCGCGGCCGTCGGAAGTCCGCACCTCACGCGACGGCGGCAGCCGCCCGCACCGGCACGGTGGCGACCGGACGCCCTAGGACTGGCTGATCGGGTTCGGCTCCTCCACCGTCAGCCGAAGTTCCAGAACGGCCCTCCGAGTCCGAGTCCGTCCAGGATCGCCTGGCTCTGCTCGCGGGTGCGGGGCCGCCAGTCAGGATCCAGCCGGTCGCTCCACCACGCGTTTGAGAGCTCGGCGAGCTTGCTGAGCGGGAGTGTGGCCCCGCTCGCGCGGCCTGCGAGCCAGGTGCTGACATGTGCTTCCGACCGGAAGAGCAGCATCGTGCTTCAGGTGAAGCCGATGTCCTGCCACCAGGAGACGGCCGGCACGAGGACGTGGAAGACGAGATTTATGTTATCCGGCAGACCGTCACGGACCGTGATCTCGAGTGGCTCGTGGCAATCCGCGCACTCCGTGTGGATGGTGCTATCCACCTTCAGTGCAGCGCCGATCCCGAACGCGTCCCAACCGCAGTTGGCGAACCAGGACCGCCCTCCGGCTTCGACCCGAAATGGGGTCGGCTGCGCGGAAAATGGATTGGCCATCCGGATTTCGCCGCCGTGGTCAAGGACGAGCGCGTGGCCTTCGTGGAGCCGCGCCCACCCGTCTCGGACCGCTGACTCCGCAAGGCCGCTCGCCGCGGCCACCTCCCCCGCCATCGGTGCCCTGCCGAGCTGGACGAACAGGCGGTACGTTGCATTCCGAAGCGCGAGATCGGCGGGTTCCATGGCAGGCTTGATGATACGGTGCCGGCCGTCGATCGCGCGTCCAGGTACCGCGCAATCTCGGGTACATTCTCAGGCGACCCGCCATCGGACCCCGGAGGATCGGATGACCCAGCGACTCGCCCTGCTCATCGGAACGCCCAAGGGGGCCTTCATCTTCGAAGGCGATGCAGGCCGGCGCGACTGGCGCCTTCGTGGCCCGCTGTGCGAGGGCTGGCCAATCCACGACATCTCCGTCGATCCCGGTTCCGGGGCGCTTCTGGCGGGCGGTGCCAGCCCGTGGTACGGCGCCGCGGTCTGGCGGAGTCCCGACCTGGGCGCTTCCTGGACGCACTCCAGCGAGGGCCTGACCTACGGCGAGGACGGCCCGAAAGTTACGGCGGTCTGGAACGTGACCGCGAGCCACGGCGCCATCTACGCCGGGGTACAGCCGGCGGGCCTGTTTCGAAGCCTGGATGATGGGGCGACCTGGGAGCACGTCGAGGGCCTCACCAACCACCCAACGCGTCCAGAGTGGCAGCCCGGAGCCGGTGGCCTGATCCTCCACTCGATCGTTCCCCATCGCACGGATTCGCGGCGGCTTTGGGTGGGCATCTCGGCCGTGGGCACGTTTGAAACGCAGGACGACGGAGCGACCTGGGAGACGAGGAATGGCGGCGTCCGCGCCGACTTCGCGCCGGTGCAGTATCCCGAATTCGGGCAGTGCGTCCACAAGTTGGTCATGGCGGCTGATGGAGGCGAGCACCTCTACCAGCAGAACCATTGCGGCGTCTACCGCTCCGGGGACGGCGGCCGGGTCTGGGAGGAAATCACGACCGGGCTGCCTTCGGAATTCGGCTTCCCGATGACTGCGCACCCGCGCGACCCGCTGACGGTCTGGACGATCCCGCTCAATGGCGCCGATCGCGGTCGCTACGTGCCCGACGGCAGCGCCGGGGTCTGGCGGACCCACGACGGCGGCAACTCCTGGCTTCGCTCCGGCGACGGACTGCCGCAGCAGGAGGCCTACCTGAGCGTGCTCCGAGAGGCGATGGCAATCGATCGCCTCGATCCGGTCGGGGTGTACTTCGGCACCGCGAGCGGGCACCTGTACGGAAGCTCCGATGAAGGGCAGTCCTGGCAGCTCATCGCCGACAACCTTCCACCCATCTGGTCCGTTGAGGCCGCCGTTCTTGAATGAGGCGCCGGCGCCCGCCATCGTCCACCTGCCGCGGTCCCTGGTTGCGCTGTTCCCCGGTGCCCCGAGGCGCCTCGAGGCACGCGGCGCGACGGTGGCCGAGGTGATCGATGACCTTGATCGTCAAGTCCCGGGACTGCGCAATCGCCTCCTGGACACTGGTCCCACCATCCGGACACATCTCAACGTCTTCGTCTCGGGCCAGCACGCCGCGCTCAGCACCCCGGTGCCGCCCGGCGCGGACGTTCACATCATTCCCGCCGTCTCGGGCGGATAGCCCCGCCGCCCGCAGCGGCCGTTCTAGTTTCTCCAGCCAGGGCCCCTCGGAAGAAGTCGACCAGCCGTCGCTCGTACTCCGCCGGATACAGGAGAAGCGCCTGCGTGTGACCGGCGCCTTGCACCTGCCAGGGATCGATCGACCCTCCGTTCGCCCTGACCCCAGCGGCCAACTCGGCGAGGTAGCCAGGGCTGAGCCGTTCGTCGTCCGCGCCCATCGTGAGGTAGATGGCGCGTCCGTGGAGCTTCGAGGTGGCCTGCAACGGGCTCCGGGCGGTGATATCGTCGCCCGTCAGGACTCTTCCCACGACGATGGCGCCGACATCCAGGAACGCCGGATAGCCGTTGCGGCGCAGCTCATCGCGGATCGCTCCGCGGATGTCCGCAAAGCTGCTGTCCGACCAGACGGCGGCTACTTCCGGCTCCTCGCCGATCGCGATCAGGACGGTAGCTGCCCCGCCGGAAAAGCCCAGGAACCCGATCCGTTCGGCCGGCACGCCCTCTCGCCTGAGCCAATCGAAGGCGCCGAGGGCATCCAGGTACTCATTGTTCCCGCCGCTGAACCGGCCGTCCGAAACGCTGGAGTCTCCGTGGTTGCGCATGTCGATCAGAAGCGCTGCTATCCCGTGGCGGTGGAGCATCCCGGCCGCCAGAAGATTCGGCCCATTACGGCGACAGCCGTTGAGGCCGTGCACGAGGACGACGGCCGGGGCACTGGGGTTGGCGACCGGCTCCCACCACGCGGCGATCGTGACGTTCGCATCCCCGCGAGCCGGAAACGACACGGTCTGCGGGGCAGGCATGCGGTACGGCAGCGTGTCGATCCCCGCGATCGTGAAGGTCGTCGGGTCCTGGATGTCCGCGTCGGGGCAGTTGGCCCGGGCGCGGCTCAGCCTGTCGTAGACAAGCCCGCTGGCTGCCATATACGCGCCCACCACCGTCGGCGCGATCCTGGCGATGAGGGTCAGGATCCGCCGCCATTGCGGCGCGTTCCATCCGTACAAGTCCGCTCTCCTGCGCTGAAGCTCGCCGGCTACCAGATCATCCAACCCTCGAGAACGCTTGTCGCGCCCGTCTGTGTTCGCGCGTCTGGCGGCCGACCCGAAGCCCGTGCTCAGATCTGCGGTCGCCGCCAGCCTCCGGAATCAGCCTCGACGGCGGCGGCTCCGGCGAGCGCGAGATCCTCGCGCCAGGGTGGCGCGACCACCTGAACTCCGATCGGCAGACCTTCCGGCGATGTTCCGCCCCGCACGACGACCGCCGGCCAACCCGTGAGGTTGTGGACATCGCTGTAGGTATCCCCGAACCATGGTTGCTTACTCTCTCCGTGACGAATCGCCGGCAGCGGCATGGCCGGGCAGACGATGAGGTCGACCGCTCGCATCCAGACGAGCAGCCGGGCGCGAATGGCGTCGGCGCGCTCGATCAGCGCGGTCAACTGGTCAGAGGCAGTGGGCGGCCGCCGAGTGACCCAATCGCGAGTGTCATATGAGCCCATCCCGGGCGTGCCGGCGGCGATGATGAGCCGTTGGAGCCACGCGAAGCCGTCGGCACGGATCAGCCCGTCCCAGCACTCCCACGCCTCCAGAAGTCCTGGGGGTACCCGCTCCTCCACACGAGCGCCACGATCGGCGAGTGCCTTCGCCGCAGCCTGGACCGCGGCAATCGTCTCGGGCGTCGGCGTTCGGATCCCGTTGTCGCCGAAGGTGACGACCCGGAGGTCGCGCATGGTGACCGCGGCCGGATCCCCGAGCGGGACCGGCGCAACGTGGGGATCCTCTCCGTCCGGGCCGGCCAGGATCGGGAGCAGGAGGGCAAGGTCCTCCACCCGCCGAGCCATGGGCCCGAGCTGGGTAAACGACTCGAACAGCCCCTCGTACGACGGCCAGTGGCCGGTCCGCGGCACGCGTCCGCTCGTTGGCTTGAGGCCCGCGATTCCGCACACGTGGGAGGGCTGGCGGATGCTGTCGCCGGTGTCGCTGCCGATGTCGAATGGCGAACCGCCGGCTGCGACGATCGCTGCCGGTCCCCCACTGCTGCCGCCCGGGGTACGGGAGAGGTCATACGGATTCGAGGTGCGGCCGTAGACGTCGTTGTCGGTTTCGTTCGACCAGGTGAACTCGGGCGTGTTCGTTTTGCCCAGCAGGATCGCGCCGGCGGCCTTCACGCGGGCGACGACCGTGGCGTCACGGGCCGGAATACGGTCGCGCCAGGCGAGCGTTCCCGCGGTCGTTACGACACCGGCCGTGTCGAGGGAGTCCTTGGCCGTGAACGGCACGCCGTGGAGCGGCCCGCGCACGATTCCGTTGGTCAAGTCTTCGTCCGCCCGTCGGGCGAGCTCGCGTACATCCTCGGCGAGGCGAACTACCGCATTGAGCCTCGGGTTGACCACCTCAATCCGGGCCAGGCACGCATCCACGATCTCGACCGACGACACCTGTCCGGTCCGGATCGCGCCGGCGATCCAGGTCACAGAGGCGAAGCAGCGCTCGTCGGTCATGGTTCAGCGCAACGTCGCGAGGAAGCGGAACACCGGAAGTGCCGCCCCGAAACCGTCTGCCAGGCGGTCGGGCAGCTCCGGCGAGCACACCTCGTCATCCGACAGCCGGCGCCCGAAGACGACATCCTTCCAGCGGAACATGGCCGCGCGCGGATGATCGGCCGGCCAGCCGGGCGGGATGCGCTTGTACGCCTCGTGGCTGTTGACGCTCCCGAAGGCGGCCACGAACCCGGGATCGTCAAGGGCGGCAGCGACGCGGGCCGGCTCATCGACGATCGCGCGACGGAATGCCTCGAGCCGCGGCTTGTCGGGCATCCACATGCCGCCGCCCATGTACATCTCACCCGGCTGAAAGTTGAAGTACCCGCCGTTGCCGTGGGGAGTGTCGTCGGCCTGTGTCCCTGAGACATCTGCGGCGTCGAACCACGCAAAGCTGGCGGCGAGGTGTGTCTTGTACGGCGACTTGTCCCGACTGAACCGGGTATCGCGATAGATCCGGAACGGTGACCGCTTCGGATCCGCGAGCAGCGGTAGGCCCCGGGCTGAGAATCGATCGGCCAGGGCGCCCACGAGGAGCTCCATCGGCACCTTCAGGAGCCGCTCGTAGTCCGCCTTCCGAGGCTGGAACCAGGCACGGTCGTTGTGCTCCGCGAGATCGGCCAGGAACTGGATGCCGGCGGAAGAAAACCCTTCGAACGCCGATCCCTGGATCGACACCGTGACCTCCTGCTGCTGTCCGTCCTGCGTGCCTGCCCGGCAGTGGACCGCGGCTCCTTGCGACGTGGGCCGGCGAACCGTGTCGGGAGCCAATCAGCGCCAGTCTATGCTGGAGGCATGCATCCCATTGCGATGGTTGCTGCGCTGATCGCGGCGGTGATCCACACCTACTTCTTCCTGCTCGAGTCGATCTGGTTCTCGCGGCCGAAGGTCTGGGCTCGATTCGGGCTCAAGTCGGCCGACGACGCCGCAATCGCTCGTTCGTGGGCCTACAACCAGGGCTTCTACAACCTGTTCCTGGCGGTTGGAATCGCCGTCGCGTTGACCCTTGTCTGGACCGGCGAAACGGCGCCGGGCCTGGCGATCGCGATGTTCGTATGCGGCTCGATGGTGGCAGCCGGCGGCGTCCTCCTGGCTCACAATCACGCGTATCTGCGGGTCGCCCTCATCCAGAGTGTGCCGCCGGCCGTTGCGATCGGCGCCGTCTGGCTGCTCGGATAGCCGTGGCCGAGGACCTGGATCCGCGGGAAGCCGAGCGCATCCGCCGACGCGATCACGATCTCGAGGCCGAGCGTCGTGCCCTCATGAACCCCGGCATGGGCAAGGTGTTCAAGCAGATCCAGGATGCGCAGGCCAAGGGTGCGGCGAGCCCTTCCGTCAAGCGTCCGCGACGAAAGAAGCCGCAGCCGTAGCACCGCTCTCTGATCGGAGCGCGAGTGGTTGGGTCGCTCGACCGAGCCAGGTTTGGCAGGTCGGATTTAAGGGGGCCAGCGACCGCCTTTGCGCTCGGGCTCGGTTGGCTGGGGGCGCATCGAAGGGAGCGTGGCGCGAATCTCGGCGGCGAACGGGAGCCCCTCGCGGCGTTCCGCAAACGGCTGTGGCGTCAGCGAGGCGAAAGTCACCGCTGGACACCTGTTCGCTCGGCCCGCATCGTTCCGGATCAGGTCTCCGTCGCGGCCTGACCGTCTGGGAGGACTCGTCCGAACTGGTGAGCGGCGTGGATCTCGTATCCAAGTGCGCGCCACACTGCGTCCGCCTGCTCGTTGCCGTCGAGCACCATGACGTTGACCTTCGGGCAGCCGAGCGATTTGAGCCCATCCTCGACCTGGCGCACCAGACGCGTTCCGATCCCGACGCGACGGTGCGTCTCGGCGACCGCCACGTGATAGATCCAGCCGCGACGCCCATCCCATCCGCCCATGGCCGAGCCGACGACGTTCAGGCCCTGCGAGGCCACCAGAAACAGGCCGGGATTCCGCTGGGCGAATCGCCGCAGGCGCATGTCGTCGTCCCCGACGGAATTGAAGCCTACAGCGGCCCACAGGACGCGGAGGGCTTCGCCGTCTCGCGATCGAAACTCGCGCACGACCACGGGCGGGGCCACGACCGGAGCGGGCGGATCAGGACGCCGTCCGGCGCCTCGCGACACAGAGGCTGGCGCAGCCCTGGGAATGGCGCCAATTTGTTCGGCCAGATTTGAAGTAGGTCCCGGACCAGTCCGCGCGTCCTCAACCGCCGCCCGTGCGGCCTCGAGCGTCGGAAATGGCCCGCGAACGAGCGGCAGGCCAAGCTCGTTCGTGCGCCAGGCGTCGGTCAGCATCCAGCCGCCGGACGTCTGCTCGACGATGAATCGCCCGTCTCCGGTCGTGTGATGACCCGCCGTCTGGCGCACGAGCCTCAGCGGATCGGGCGGCGGCTTTGGCCCGGAACCTCGGGCTGATCGTGTGGCCATACTTCGATAGCCTAGCGGACCCGCCTGTGGCGCTGCCGCCACCAGCCCGCCAAGCTCGAGCAGCTCTCCGTTTTTGCAGGTCGCCTGAGCCCGCTCGAACGCCCGAATCGTTCAGTCGGGCCGCGCGTCCACGCCGGTCCAGCGGCGGTCCATGATCAGATGCAGGACCGTCGGGCGATCCGCTGCCAGCGCCTGCTGGAGGGCCGGACCGAACGCCGCGTCCGTGTCGATCCGGACGCCGCGAGCTCCGAAGCCCCGGGCCACCCCCACCCAATCGACCGGGCCGAGATCCGTGCCGGCGGTCGATCCATCGGGTCGTCGATCCTGGTGCGAGCGGATCATGCCGTACTGCTCGTTGTCGAAGACCAGGACGATCGTGCGCAAGCCGTACCTGACGGCGGTCTCCAGCTCCGCAGCGGTCATCCCGAGACCGCCGTCCCCCACCATCGCGACGACCGTGCGGTCGCGATGAACGAGCCCCGCCGCGATCGCGGCCGGCAGGCCGTAGCCCATCGCCCCCGACGTCGGTCCGAGGAATGTGCCGGGCCGTCGGAACCGAAACCCGCGGGCAGCCCAGCTGCCGAAGCTGCCTGCGTCGGTCGTCAGGATTGCGTCCTCCGGCAAGGCGGCCCCCAGGGCTGTCACGATCCGTCCGGGATGGATCCCCGGGCCGCTCCAGGGGTGCCCATCGATCAAGGTGGCGGACTCCCACGCGGCTCGGTCTTCGGTGTTCTGCGCAACCCGGGCATCGACCGAAGCGGCATCCAGGACGCCGCGTGTTTCCAGCCGCGCGATTGCCGCCCGAAGGAACAGCTTCGCGTCTGCCTCCACCACGATGTCGGCTGCCCGGAGTTCAGGACTCGGCCGCTCCGGCGCAATGTCCACGTGCGCCCATCGGGTGGTCGCGGCCGGAATCGACCATCCGTTCGAGGTGATCTCGTTCAGCCGGCAGCCCAGGACCAGGAGTGCATCCGCCCGCTCCAGCCGCTCGCGAACGACGTCCGGGGAACCGAAGCCGGTCATGCCCAGGTAGAGGGGGTGGTCGTTGGAGATCACATCGCCGCGCCGCCAGCCCGCCACGATCGGCACACGCAGGATCTCGGCCAGCCGGACCAGATCATTCGATGTCCTTGCGCGGAGCACGCCGCCGCCGGCCAGGATCAGGGGGCGCTCGGCGCCCGCGAGCAACCGCAAGACTGCCCCAACCTGGTCGTCGGAGGGTCGCTTGGAGGCGATCCGAGGAGCCTCGGCGACCAGTCCCGGCGGGACCTCGAGATCAAGAAGATCCTCGAACAGCGACAGGACGACCGGACCCGGCCGCCCGGTCGTGGCCTGGACGACCGCCGTCGCAATGGCCGAGACCGCAGCCTGGACGTCGAGCGGCTCCGCGGCCCACTTCGCCAGTCCGCCGACCGTCCGCACAAGATCGACTTCCTGGAACCCTTCTCGACCACGAACGGCGCGCTCCACCTGACCAATCAGGACGAACATCGGACTTGAGTCCGCATAGGCCGTGTGAATGCCGATGGCCAGGTTGGCGGCACCGACCGCACGGGTTGCCAGACAAGCAGCCGGCCGGCCGGTCAGTTGCGCGTGGGCTTCGGCCATGAACGCGGCCGCACCCTCGTGACGAGTCGCCACGACGTGGATCCCGGCGGCTTCCAGGCCGTCGATCAGGCCGAGAAAACTCTCACCCGGAACCGTGAACGCCCAGCGAACACCAGCACGGCGCAGGGCATCAGCGATCGCTCGGCCGACGGACACCGGTCCGTGCGGCTCGCTCGGCGCAACAGCTGTCTCGCCGTCAGGCTCCTGCAATGTGTCCGCCGGTGCCAATTCGCCCGCGTCCGCGGGAGTTGGCTCCGCGTCCGCGGGAGTTGGCTCCGCGTCCGCCTCCATAGGGTCAGTCACGACTTCGGCTTCTTCCATCTCAGGGCCTCGGCGCGGGCAGTGTCGTGATCAGCATGCTCATGATCAACATGATCGCGACGAGGCCAACGAGCAGGCGCGCGAGGCGAGCACCAGGCAGCATCCGATCCCTACCGATAGTTCTGGAACTGGAGCGGAACAGATTCGTCGAGGTCGCGGAGCCGCACGATCACCCGCTGGAGGTCATCCTTGCTCTTGCCCGAGACTCGCAGCGCGTCGCCCTGGATCTGCGACTTCACCTTCGGGAATTCATCGCGGATCAGGCGGGCCAGCTTCTTGGCGAGCTCATCGCTCAGCCCGCGCCGCAGCGTGATCGTCTGGCGGACCTTGTTTCCACCGGCCTGCTCGACCTTCCCCCACTCGAAGATCTTGAGCGACAGGTTCCGACGAACGGCCTTCGACTCGATCAGGTCCTTGATCGCGGCAGCGCGAAACTCGGTGTCGGTGAGCAGGGTGACTTCGGTCGCCGTTTGCTCGAGTTCCACCGTGGCGCCCTTGAAGTCATAGCGTTGGCCGACCTCGCGCCGGACCTGGTCCAGCGCGTTACGCAACTCCATCGTGTCGAATTCGCTCACGACGTCGAAGGAAACATCTCCAGCCATCGTCCTTCGTGTTCCTCCATGTTCGACAGTATCTGCGCGCCGGTGCGGCCAGAACCGTGCGACTCGGCTCCGGCCGCACGCGAAGCTTCGAAGCGAAGCGACGGCGCGACGATAGGGCGTGCCACGCGAGTGCCGCCCCAACCACCGAGCCGCCACGCGACCGGGATCGTCGATGGGACGAACCCGTGCCGCTCGAACGCAAACTGTACCTGTTCCTCGCCCCAAGAGCGGCGACCGTGTCGTGGACCGTCGGGCCCGATCTGGCTCAGGTCCGCTGGGCGCCCAAGATCTGCAGCAGGCGCTCGCCGATCTGGTAGCTCCGACCGCCACCCATCACGAGCACGACGTCTCCATCCGCGACTTCGCCGGCCAGCCAGTCGGCCGTCTCGTCCACCGATCCTGGGGCCGCGACGGGCAGGTTGGGCCGGAGGCGCGTGACCGCGGCTACCAGCGCCCCGGGGGACGCGATCGAGGTGTCGGGATCGCGTCCAGCCCAGATGGCCGCCACCGCGACCGCGTCGGCGTCGGTCAGGGCGGCGGCGAACTCGTTGAGGAGTGCGGCAGTCCGATGAAAGGTGAGCGGCTCAAAGACGGCCCACAGCCGCCGACCGGGTGCCCGCTGGCGTACCGCGGCGATCGTCTCCCGAATGGCCGTGGGATGGTGCGCGTAGTCGTCGTAGACGGCGACCCCGGCGGCATCGCCCTTGTGTTCCAGGCGGCGCCCAATCCCGGGGAACGATGCGAGACCGGCAGCGATCGCATCGGGCTGGATCCCTAGCGCCGCGGCGGCGCCGGCGACCCCCAGCGCGTTCGCCGCATTGTGCCGACCGGCGGTCGGCAGGCGGATCGATACCGGCCCCCGTGGATCGATGCCAGTCACCTCCAGCGTCGTCCCGCCAGGGTCCCTCCCAACGATCCGTCCGATCAGCGCGGCCGCCGGTCCAAGGGCCGTGGCGTATTGATCCGCGATGCCTTTGAGATAGCCTCCTCGATCCGGGGCGACATCGGACAAGGCATAGGCCACCAGACCGACCGCTACCTCCCGGCTCAGACGATCCAGGAGTCCGGCCACGCCCGGATCTCCAACATTCGCAACGAGCGTGGCGCCCTCGGGCACCCGTCGGATCCACCCCGCGAACGCATCCGCGACCGCGGCCATGTCGGCGAACACGTCCGGGTGATCCCACTCCGCGCTCGTGAGGACGGCCACGGACGGCCGGTACGGGTCAAAGTTTCCGGCGTACTCATCGGCCTCCACGATGAACGGTTCCCCATGGCCGATCCTCGCCGTCGCTGGCGCGCCGCCCGTCACCGTGGGAGGCAGGAGCGCCCCCACGAACGCGGAGGGGTCCGCGCCTGCCGCGGTAAGCAGGTGGACGAGCCATCCGGCGGTGGTGCTCTTGCCGTGCGTGCCGGCGACCGCCACGAGCCGCCGTCCGACCGCCGCATCGGCCACCACCTGCTGCCACGACTCGACGGCGATCCCGGCCGCACGCGCCGCCTTCAATTCCGGATGGTCGGGAGCGATGGCCGTCAGGGCCTTGGTCACGGCGAGCCGGTCGGGTCCTTGCCTCGCCCGGACGTGCGACGGGTCGTGGGCCCAGGTCACCGGGATTCCCGCGGCCAGGACGGCCTCCGAGTAAGGCGATGGGCCACCCGGGTCACAGCCGGACACGATGGCTCCGGCCGACTGTGCCACAAGCGCTGCCGCGGACGCTCCGGCGCCGGCAACGCCAAGGACATGGATCCGCTCACCCGCCCGGATCTGTCGAGCGGATCGTGTAACGGCCAGTCCGGCCCCGATGTCTCGGGCGGACCGTGTCACGGGGCGCCGTCCGGCGCCGCGGTTTCTGCTCGCTCGATCAGCCAACGCAGGACGGCCATCGCACTCTCGCGGCGATTGGACGCCCGATCACCGACCCAGACGTATCGGCGCACGTCCGTCAAGCCGGCCTCGGCCAGCCCGACATACGTGAGCCCGACTGGCTTCTCGGCCGTGCCGCCGTCCGGGCCTGAGATGCCCGTCACGGACGCTGCCATCGAAGCCGCGAAACGTGCGCGGGCGCCCGTCGCCATGGCCCTGGCCGTTTGCGCGCTGACGGCGCCGTGGGCCGCGATCGTGGCCTCTGGAACGTCGAGCAGGGCCGACTTGGCCGCATCGGCATATGCCACAATCGCTCCACGGAAGTAGCCGGACGAACCCGGGATCTCCGTCAGCGTGGCCGCGATCTGCCCACCCGTACACGATTCTGCCAGGGCCACGGTCAATCCACGCCCAAGGCAAAGGCCCTGCAGCCGTTCGGCCAGCCCGATGAGCTCGGCGTCAGCCACGACCGCTCAGCGGCGCTGCGTCAGGGCCGGCGGTGCCGGTGGCTGGAACAGCCACGTCTCCGGAATCCCCGGTCGCCCGAGAGCCCCGAGCGGGACACCGTTCAGGGTGAACTGCGTGTATCCCGAAGAGCCACTTCGCACTTCCACCGACGTCACACCCGTGAAGGTGAGGGTCCTGCCATTGGAAAACACCTTGCCGCTGGCCGGGATCGATGGATCGAGGACGTCGTCCACCCAGACCTTGATCCAGGCGTCACCCCCAGCAATCGCGATCGCGAGATTGACCCCGATGTAGGCGACGGTGACGGTCCGCGTGAGTGCGGCCGTCTTGCCCTCGGGGGACGTCGCCGTGACCGTGATCGACCAGCGGCCCTCGGTGAGCTCCAGCGGGGTGCTGAACGTGCCGTCGCCGGCGACCGTGACCGCGATCGTATGCGGGCTCGGCGGCGCACTGGCGCCGGGCTCGAGGGTCGGGCTTGGTGACGGGATCGGCGTCGCGGCCGGTACGGAACCGTCGGGCGGACCAAGATACCCCGCCGCCACGACCACATCCTGTGCGTTCGAGGTGACGCCCTCGACCGGGATCGCCCCGTTCTCGTAGGTGGCGCCGTCCTGTGGCTGGCTGACCGTCAGCGTCGGGGCCTGGATGACCAGGAACGGGACCTTGATGATCACCCGCTGCGGGGTCTCGGTCGGTTTGCCGGTTTCCGGATCGACCGCGTCGATGTCGAATTGGTTGGCACCCCGACGCAGGTCCACGCCAACGCTCCACGAGCCATCAGACAGCGCCGTCACACGTCGCGGCTGAGTCTGGCCGGGGATGGACACCGTGACGGTGGCGCCCGGCGATGACGTGCCCCGCAGCTGGAAGGTAGTAGCCGTTTCGTCGACCTCGACGACAGCGGTAACCGGGTTGGTGACTTCGAGCGTGGGCGGCTTCGCAAACCGAAGCAGTTGAACGGTCAGGTAGATCCCGAACAGGACCACTCCGAAGGTCATGAGGGCCGCCACGATCACCGACGGCGAAAAAGTCAGCGGACGTGGTGTGTCTACGACGGTGCGCGGGGCGATGACCACCGCCTCGGTGGGTGTCTGATCGCCGCGCTCGCGGCGCCACTGGCGGAGCACGTCCTCTGGGTCGAGCCCGAGGTAGACCGCGTAGTTCCGCAGGAAGCCCTTGGTGTAGACGGCACCGGGCAATTCCCGGTAATCACCGCGCTCGAGGGCGGCCAGGTAGCGCGACCGGATCTTGGTCTCGCGCTCCGCACGAAACAGGTCCACGCCCTTGCGTTCGCGAGCTCCCGCCAGCCGATCCGGCAGGGGCGGGACCGCGCCCGCTTCGGCGCTCGGGCGGCCCGCCGGCCGCGGGCTCGTTCGGTCGTCAGCGCGGCGACGGCGAGCCTCATCGCTCACGCCCGCACCCTTAGTCCTCCCCGCGGTCGTCTGCGAACGGCCCGGGCTCCTCGCGGCGAAGGACCACCCTCGCATTCGAACCGTCGAACGCGCCGATGTAGCCGCGCTCCTGGAGCTGGTCGATGATCCGAGCTGCCCGCGCGTAGCCGATCTTCAGGCGACGCTGGAGGAGCGACGCCGAGGCGCGATCGTATTCACGAATGACGTTGACCGCATCGGGCAGGAGCCGGTCCGCATCCTGGTCGGAGATGGGTTCCGCGGTCCCAATCGACTCGTCACCGGTCTCGACGATGGCCATGTCGTAGTGCGGATCGTCGATCTGGTCGAACCAGTGCTGGGTGACGCGCGCGATCTCGGCGTCCGAGACGAACACGCCCTGATGGCGCATCGGCCGCGGGGCATCGGAGGGCTGGTAGAGCATGTCGCCGCGGCCAATCAGGTCCTCCGCGCCGGGCGAGTCGAGAATCGTGCGCGAATCGATCTGGGATGCCATGGCGAAGGCAATCCGGCTCGGAAAGTTCGCCTTGATCAGGCCGGTGACGACGTTGACCGACGGCCGCTGCGTCGCGAGGACCATGTGGATGCCGGTCGCGCGGGCCTTCTGGGCGAGTCGGACGATCGGATCCTCGACATTCTTGCCCTCACGCATCATGAGGTCGGCCAGTTCGTCGATGACAATCACGATGTAGGGCATCCGGTCCGCCGGATCTACCCGCGTCTCGTTGTAGCCGCGGATGTTGCGGGCCGTTGCCCCGGCGAACCGCCGGTAGCGGCCCTCCATCTCGTTGACCGCCCACTTCAGGGCAGCCTTGGCCCGGTCGGGCTCGGTGATGACCGGGACCAGCAGGTGGGGCAGGCCGTTGTACGAGGCCAACTCGACGCGCTTGAGGTCCATCAGGATCATCCGGACGTCAGCAGGTGTGGAGTTGCAGAGCAGGCTGGTGATCACGGCGTTCACCATCACGCTCTTGCCCGAACCGGTGGCGCCGGCAATCAGCAGGTGCGGCATCTTGGCGAGGTCGACGGCCTGGGCGCGGCCCGAGACG
Organism: Candidatus Limnocylindrales bacterium; assembly: GCA_046714395.1. GTDB lineage: Bacteria > Chloroflexota > Limnocylindria > Limnocylindrales > CSP1-4 > UBA5189. The sequence continues at coordinate 17,683 of JBKKBB010000122.1, forward strand.
TCCCGGCCGAGCGCGAACGTCAGGCGCGACGTGGCGCTGCTCGCGAAATCCACCGACTCGAGGATCCCGCGCAGGGTCACGACGTTGAAGTCCTTGTTGGGAACCTCGATCCCGACGGCGCTCTTGCCCGGGATCGGTGCCTCGATCCGCAGTGACCTGGCCGCCAGGGCCATGGCCAGGTCATCCGACAACGCCTCGATCCGGCTGACCTTGATGTGCGGTGCCGGCTGGACTTCGTACTGGGTCACGACCGGCCCGGCATTGCGTCCGATGATCTGCGCCGGGATGTCGAAGCTGGCCAGCTTCTTGACGATGATCTCCTCGTTCCGGCGATGGAGCGCATCCTCGCTGCCGAGGGCGATCGGTTCGATGGTCGCGTCGAGCAGCTCCAGGGGTGGCATGACGTACTCGCGCCGCTCGAGTGTGGGCGGTGAATCCGACGCGTCCGTGATGTCGTCCGGATCGCGCGCGGGATAAGCCGGGAGGGCGGCCGCCGATGTCACCGGGCTGGCGCCGTTGCCGTTCCTGGGCGGCGCGAATGTGTTGGACGTCTGGGCCTGCGACGGAACGCCGGCGGGGATGCGATCGGGGTCGTCCGTGCCCCAGATGCCCGTCTGGCCGCCGGACGGACCGCTGGAGATCGACGTCCGGGCGCCACGGCCGGATGGGCGCGCGCTCGTCCGTGCCGTCGTGTCGGGAAGGTCCTGTCCCAGACCCGCGACCCCGCCGCGGGCGCCGTCACGCTGCACGGACGCTGCAACGGTCGTGCCGAGCCAGCGCGCGAGGGTGGTACCCGGCCGTACGAGTTCCCGAAGCGGCAGATTGAACGCCAACATGAGCCCGACCGCGCCAATCGCCACGAGCAGGATGAAGGCTCCGGGGCCTGTCAACTGGTCCACCAGCACGTCTTCAAAGAATCGGCCGAGCCTGCCGCCGCTCCACACGCCGGTGATCTGCACCGCGCCGAGGAGGGCGAGGTAGGAGATCAGGATTCCGACGATCGTGATCCCCCAACCCGACTGAGGGCGCGTCCCGGGTCCCCATTCGAGGTACCAGCCACCGCCCAGCAGCAGGAACGGCAGGAGCCACCGGAGGCTGCCGAACCAGGGTCCGACCGACCCGATCCACCAGTTCGTGAGGCTGCCCTGACCATGCAGGAGCAGGGCAATCAAGGTCACCGCCCCGAGCAGGAGCAGGATGATCCCGATGATCGAGCGTGTAACCGTCGGGTCGAGGCTCGGCAGGTTGAACCGCGGCAAGGCGAGTCCGCTCCGGCGACGCGAGCGGCGAGGAGCGGACCGTCGACGCGTGGCCACCGTCAGATCTCCACCACCACCGGGAAGACCATCGGGCGGCGCTTGGTCTGTTCATACAGGAAGCGCGACACGCCATCCTTGATCTGGGTCTTGAGCAGCGCGATCTCACTGATGTGATCGCCCGGCGTCTCGATCGCCTTGATCACCCGTTCGACGGCTGCCTCGACGACCCGATCGTGTTCGGCGCCGTGGACGAACCCACGCGTGATGATCTCCGGCCGGCCGATCACCGTGCCGCGCTGCTTGTCCACAGTGACGACGATCATGAACATGCCGTCGTTGGCCAGCGCTCGACGGTCGCGCAGCACGACGTCGCCGACCTCGCCCACCGACAACCCGTCCACGAACACATAGCCGGCCGGCACGGGTGCTGCTCGCCGCGCCGTGCCATCGGCGAGGAACTCGATCGGCTGGCCGTTCTCGATGATGAACACGTTGTCCGGAAGCACCCCCGTCTCGATGGCGAGGCGGCCATGCTGGACCTGCATCCGGAACTCGCCGTGAATCGGGATGAAGTGCTTGGGCTTGGTGAGCCCGAGCATGAGCTTCAGCTCTTCCTGGCTGGCGTGTCCGGACACGTGGGCACGCTTGATCGTGTGGTAGAAGACATTCGCCCCGGCCTTGAACAGGTTGTCGATCGTACGACTGACGTACTCCTCGTTGCCGGGGATCGGGCTGGCGCTCACGATGACGGTGTCGCCGGACTTGATCTCGACAAAACGATGATCTCGATTCGCCATTCGCGCGAGGCCGGCCATCGGCTCACCCTGAGCACCGGTGGTGCAGATCACGAGCTTGTCGTCCGGGATCTCGTTGAGGCGGTCCTTGGGCACGATCCGTCCCGGCTCGTGGGTCAGATACCCGAGGTCCGTGGCGATCCGGAAGTTCTGTTCCATGGACCGCCCGATGACGCTGACCTTGCGGTCGAAGGTCGCCGCGGCATCGAGGACCTGCTGGACGCGAGCGATGTTGCTGGCAAACGTCGCCACGATGACCCGACCATCGAGCGGTTCCATGATCTCGCGGAACGCCTCTCCGACCGTCCGTTCGGACGGCGTGTAGCCCGGATTCTCGGCCCGGGTGGAGTCTGAGAGGAGGCAGATGACGCCCTCCTCGCCGAGCTTGGCGAGGATGTGGAAGTCGGACAGCCTGCCGTCAACCGGCGTGTGATCGAACTTGAAGTCACCCGTGTGGACGACGGTCCCGACCGGCGTTCGCAGGGCGATCCCCATTGCGTCCGGGATCGAGTGGCCGACCCGGAAGGGAACTACGCCGAACGGCCCGATCTGCAGTTCGTCACCGGGCTCCAGGGGCAGGAGCTGGTTGTTATGGAGCTTGTGCTCCTTGACCTTGTTGCCGAGCAGACCGCGGGCCAGCTTGGAGGCGTACACGGGCACGCCGGGGAACTCGGGAAGCACGTACGGCAGCCCCCCGACGTGATCTTCGTGGGCATGGGTGATGATGAACGCCTTGACGTTGGCGCGGCGTTCCTTGAGATAGGTGATGTCGGGGATCACGAGGTCGATCCCGAACATCTCCTCGTCCGGGAACATGAGTCCGCAGTCGATGACGACGATGTCGTCGCCGTACTCGAACACGTACATGTTCTTGCCGATCTCCCCCACCCCGCCGAGCGGGATGATCCGGAGCGGCGTTTCGGTCGGTTGCGGCTGGGTGCGTTTGGGCATCGTTGGTTGTCCGATCAGAACAGGGTCGGCGCGATGGGCGCCGGGTCGTTCGCGGTTGCGGCAGGGTTGGCTCCCGGAGCCGACATGGCCCGAGGCGTGCGTTCGCGCCGCTCACGAGCCTGGAGCAGCGCCGCCGGAATTCCCGCGACGTCCTCGTAGCTCTGGCGCTCCACCTCCGCGGAACGGAGCGCCGCAGCCGGGTGGTACAGCGCGTAGACCATCGCCGAGCCCGCCCCGGTGGCGGGGTCCACGGGGTGCAGAGTGCCGTGTGTCTGGCTGATCTTGGCCCCCGGGATGAACCGGCCCATGGAGTGGCGCCCCAGGGTGACGATCAGGGCCGGGTCGAGGACCGCGAGCTGTCGACTCAGGTACGGCTGACAGGCGGCGATCTCGTCCGGCTCAGGATCCCGATTGTCCGGCGGCCGGCATTTGACGACGTTGGTAATGAAGACATCCTCGCGCCGCCAGCCAATGGTCCCGAGGAAGCGGACGAGGAGATCGCCCGCGCGCCCGACGAACGGTCGCCCCACCCGGTCCTCGTTCATCCCGGGGCCCTCGCCCACGAGGACGACCTCCGTATCGGGATGCCCTTCGCCGGGAACGGCCTTGGTGCGGCCGGCATGGAGCCGACAGCGAGTGCATGAACTGACCTCGGCGGAGATTACCGCCAGTGCGGCGCGTCGCTCGGCCGCGGTCACGCTCCGATCCCAGCCGGCGCCGTCCGGCGCGAGGCGGCTGCGACCCAGCCGCGTTCGACGAGGACCTCGGCCAGCTCCACCGCATTGGTGGCCGCGCCCTTGCGCAGGTTGTCAGAGACCACCCACAGGGCCAATCCCCGGCCGTCTGCGATCGAGGGATCCTGGCGGACGCGCCCAACGAACACCTCGTCGCGTCCGGCGGCCGTCGTGGCCAGCGGGTACAAGTGGCGTCCGGGATCGTCCTGGATGACGACACCGGGTACGGCCGCGAACAACGCGCGAGCCTGGTCTGGTGTGATCGGTCGCGAAGTCTCGACGTGGACAGCTTCCGAGTGGCTCACGAACACCGGGATCCGGACGGCCGTGGACGAGACGCGCAGGTCCGGCAGGTGCAGGATCTTGCGGCTTTCCGCCACGATCTTCCACTCCTCCCTGGTGTAGCCATCGGGCATGAATACGTCGATTTCCGGGAGCGCGTTGAAGGCGATCCGGTGGGGATAGACCGTGGCGGTGCTGGGCTCGCCGGTCACGTGGGCGCGAATCTGGCCCTCGAGTTCGACCAGTGCATCGGACCCGGTGCCGGACACGGACTGATAGGTATCGATGATTACGCGCTCCAGTCCGACGCTGTCACGCAACGCCATCAGGATCGGTGCGAGCTGCATCGTCGAGCAATTCGGATTGGCGATGATCCCCTCGTGCCAGGCCAGATCGTCTGGGTTGACCTGGCTGACCACCAACGGGACCTTCGGACTCATCCGCCAGGCGGATGAGTTGTCGATGACCGTGGCGCCGCGAGCGGCCGCCTGTGGGGCGAGTTCGGCCGAGACGTCGCCACCCGCGCTGAACAGGGCAATGTCCACGTCATCGAACGCCTCGGGCGTTGCCTCATCGACCGCGATGGTGCGCCCGGCCACGGATACCATCCGACCGGCTGTGCGACCGGACGCGAGCAAGCGCAATTCGCCGAACGGGAAGTCCCGTTCAGTGAGCACCTGGACCATGGTGCGACCAACGACGCCGGTGGCGCCGACGACCGCGACGGTGAGTAGGGCTCGGTCGCTCATCCGGGCATGACTCCACGCTGCAGTCTGTTCAGCTGGGCACCGGCCGAGTATAGCAGCGGGTCCGGCGGCCCCCAGATCCGCCGCCAGACAGGCGCCCCGCTCTCTTGCCACCCGACGGCGATCGGATGGCTCCCCGACATGCGTCGAGGAGCCTCCGTGTTTGAAAGTGGCTCAGGCGGGATCCTTCGCCAGATGTCGCTGCATCGCCGCCTTGCGGGACAGGTTGACCCGTCCCTGTCGATCGACCTCGATCACGACAACCATGACCTCGTCCCCGACGCTCACGACGTCCTCGACGGTCGGCACGTGGTAGTCGGCGAGCTCACCGATCCGGACGAGGCCTTCCTTGCCCGGCAGGATCTCGACGAAGGCGCCGAAGCCCATGATCCGGGTGACCTTGCCGAGGTACAGCGCACCGACTTCGACCTCACGGGTCAGGCTTTCGATCCACTGGATCGCCTTGCGCGAGTTCTCGCCGCTCACGGCGGCGATCTCGACGGTGCCGTCGTCCTCGACGTTGATCTCGGTCTGGGTCTCTTCCTGGATCTTGCGGATCATCGATCCGCCCTTGCCGATGATCTCGCGGATCTTCTCCGGGTTGATCTTGATCGTGGTGATGCGCGGCGCGAAGTCGCTCATCTGGCCACGCGCCTCAGGCATGACCGAGGTCATCTTGTCGAGGATCTCGAGGCGGGCCGCGAGGGCCTGCTTGAGACCGTCACGAATGATCGCCTCGTTGATGCCCTGGACCTTGATGTCCATCTGCAGGGCGGTGATGCCGTCCCGCGTACCGGTCACCTTGAAGTCCATGTCACCAACCGAGTCCTCCTTGCCAAGGATGTCGGTCAGGACCACGAACCGGCCGTCCGGCTCGCTGATCAGGCCCATCGCCGCGCCGGCCACCGGGGCCGAGATCGGCACGCCGGCATCCATCAGCGCGAGCGTGGAACCGCAGGTCGAGG
>JBKKBB010000123.1:0-4032 GCA_046714395.1 Candidatus Limnocylindrales bacterium
CGCCGAGAACTGCGCGAGGTCGAGGCCTTGCTGCCGATCGCCCCATGGATCGTCGGTTGCGAGCCCCGAGGCCATCGTCAGGAGATGGCGCACGCTGATGGCCGGTGCGTCCGAAGTGGGGCCACGAAGTACCGCGAGTTCCGGCACGTGCCTCGCGATGGGATCGTCGAGGGACAGGCGTCCCTCGTCCCGGAGGCTGATCACCGTGGCCGCCGTGAAACTCTTGGTCATCGAGGCGATACGGAAGACGCTGTCCGCGTCCGGCACGGCGTCCTCGCCGACCCGAAGCGTGCCGACGCCGCGGCTGTGGATCAGCTCCCCGTTCGCAACGATGCCGTAGACGATCCCGGGGATGTGCTTGCCGACGAGGAACGCGTCGGCTATGGAATCGGCAGCGTGGAGCGCGTCATCGAGGGCGGTCATGTGTCTTCGGGAATCAGGAAACCGCCGGCTGCCCGGCGGTTTCGAGGGCGGCTGAAGGTCGAGCGGTCAGTGGGCGCAGGACTTCGCCTGGCCGGAATCGTCCGCGGTTCGGAAACTGTTGCCGCAGCCGCAGCCCGTCGTGGCATTCGGGTTGGTCACCGTGAAACCGGCGCCCATCAGGGTGTCGACATAGTCGATCGACGAGCCCTGGAGGAGCGAGATGCTCTGCGTGTCTACGTAGACCTTGACGCCGTTCGCCTCGAGAACGTTGTCCTCGGCGGTGGGTGCGTCCTCGAGCATCATCCCGTACTTGTAGCCGGAACAACCGCCGGAGTAGACGTACACGCGCAGGCCGACATCGGGGTTGGTTTCTTCCTTGGTCAGCTCGCGCAGTCGCGTTGCCGCGGCATCGGTGAGCGAGACGACGGTCGGCTGCTGGTCGATCATCAGGTGTCCTCTCCAGAGGATTGAGGTGGCGGTTGGCTGATCGATTGCCCGATCAAGGCCTACATCGTACGCAGATCAACCGATTTCGACAAGGTCCCCGCCGAATTCGATCGGCGGCCTCGCCCGGCCAAGCACGAGCCTCCTGCGGCCTCGGGGCACCCGCCGACGCTGGCCTTGCCCACCAAACAATGATTCGGCCCTCAGCCGCAACGATCTTGCGTGCCACGCAATTCCGGAGCGAGTTTCGGAAGCGATTGGGCGCAAACGGGTCACGATCGTGCCCCGCGCGCAAGATTCGTGTATATGCCGCAGGAAATCTTGACTGCCGGACATCGAGCGGACCTGGAGGGCGCGACGCGCCGACGCACACCGAGGCAGTCCGCGAGTACGGCCTGACGCCCCGTCTCCTACTCCTCGATCCGCTCCACGACCGTGGCGATGCCCTGACCCACGCCGATACACATCGTGGCAAGGCCGTATCGGCCGCCGCGCGCAGCGAGCTCATGGACGAGCATCGTGATCAGGCGGCCGCCGCTCATCCCGAGCGGATGCCCCAGGGCGATCGCTCCACCGTTTACGTTGACCCGGTCCGGATCCAGGCCGAGCTCGTCGATGCACACCACCGACTGGCTCGCGAACGCTTCGTTCAGTTCGATCAGGTCGAGATCTGTGGCGCTGATCCCCGCGCGCGCCAGAGCCTTGCGGACCGCAGGAATCGGGCCGGCGCCCATGATCGCGGGGTCAATGCCGGCGACCGCGGTCGCGACAACACGAGCGAGCGGCTTGAGCCCCAGTTCGCGCGCCCGATCCGCCTCCACGAGGAGCACGGCCGATGCCCCGTCGTTGATCCCGGAGCTGTTGCCGGCCGTGACCGACCCGCCCTCCCGGAACGCGGGACGGAGTCTGGCCAGCGCCTCCATCGAGGAGTCCGCCCGCGGATGCTCGTCTCGCGTGATCAGAATCGGGTCACCCTTCTTCTGGGGGACCGGCACCGGCACGATCTGTCCATCGAACGCACCACGCTCGATCGCGGCGACGGCCTTCTGCTGGCTGGCGAGGGCAAACGTGTCCTGCCGCTCGCGGGTCACCTTCCATCGATCAACGACATTCTCGGCGGTCTCGCCCATCGAGTATGGATAGTGCTTCGCGGCGAGCTTCGGGTTGATGAATCGCCAGCCGAGCGTCGTGTCATGCAGCTCGCGATTACCACGGTCATACGAGCTCTCGGCCTTGTCCATGACATAGGGCGCGCGGGTCATCGATTCCACGCCCCCGCCGATGAAGACGTCACCATCGTCGACCGCGATGGCGTGCGCTGCTGAATTGATCGCCTGGAGCCCGGAGCCGCAGAGCCGGTTCACGGTCAAGCCGGCGACCTCGACCGGCAGGCCCGCCAACAGGAGCGCCATCCGCGCCACGTCGCGGTTGTCCTCGCCGGCCTGATTGGCACAGCCGAGGATCACGTCCTCGATCAGGCTCGGGTCGATCCCGGAGCGGTCCACGACCGCGCGGATGACCAGGGCCGCGAGATCGTCCGGACGGACGCCGGCGAGCGCCCCGCCATATCGCCCGATCGGCGTCCGCACCGCCTCGACTATCCAGGCTTCGCGCAGCGGTCGGTGGGGGTCTCGAGTCACGCGGGGATTCTAGCCTCGGATCAGGCCAGCGGCCCGAGGATCGACTCGAGGCGTCGCGCCGCGCGCTCCGTGCCTCGCCGCCAAGAGGCCGCGAACAGGGCGACCAGCCAGCCCGTGCCACGCGCCGAGTTGATCTCGATTCGGTACGAATACCGCGTGCCGCCGCCTTCAGACTCGAGGCGATGTATGGCTCGTACCCGGGCCGGCCACGAGGGGCGCTCCGACTCGATCGTCATCGACCGACCGGGTTCGAACTCGGTGACCCGCGAGGTCGCCCGGAAGGTCAGCCCGAGCATTCTCGATCGAATCGTGTTCCGCGAGCCGAGGCGCATGGGGTACGGCTCGGTGGTGATCTCGACGATCGTGGGGTCGAAGAGAGGACCGTTCGCGGGCTCGGCCACGTACGCGAACGTCGCATCGGGCGTTGTGCGGACACGGACGACGACCTCGAACTGGGGCATGTCGCAATGATACGGCGCGAAATCTGCGTTCTGGTCGGCACGCGCGACGATGTCAGCCCGGTTCGCCGACACCCTCGCGCCGAAGCCACGCGAACGGTCCCTCGGGGTGCGCGGCACCCAGCCAGAGTGCGGCATCGATGTCCGCTTCCGAGGCGACACCGGCATCGCGGGCGAGGATGGCCTCTGCGGCGATCGCGGTGCGGATGCGTCGGACGACCTGCGCGGGCAGGAGTCCGTGCACCTCGCGGACCGGCGGCGTGAGATCGTGTGGGAGCGGATCCAGGACCGGGTATTGGCTCGAATCGTGGCGATAGAAGCCGATGCCGGACTTGCGGCCCAGCCGACCGTGTTCGACGAGCCAGGCCTGGATCGGCGAGGGACGAAGGCGCTCCGGTCGGCCGAGGCCTTCCCACACCCCGGTCGCCGCAGCGAGATTGACATCGAGACCGACCAGATCCATCAATTCGAACGGCCCCATCGTGAAACCATCGGCCCGCATCGCGGCATCGATCTCGCCGACGCCTGCCTGGCCTGCTTCCAGCATGCGCAGAGCTTCGATCGTGAACGGCCGGTTGACGCGATTGACGATGAACCCCGGGCTGTCCGCGGAACGAACCGGCGTCCGGCGCCAGGCCGAAACGATCTCGGTTGCCCGCTCCAGGACGGCCGGGTCCGTCCGGGCGCCGGCCACGACCTCGACGAGCAGCAGCACGGGTGCGGGATTGAAGAAGTGGAGGCCCAGCACTCGCTCGGGGTGTGCCCCGGCGGCCTCCGCAATCGCGGAGACCGAGAGCGCGCTCGTATTCGTGGCGAGGATGACATCGGGTGGGGCCGCTACATCGAGGGCAGCGAGCAGTTCGCGTTTGGCTTCCAGGTCCTCGACGATTGCTTCGATGACGAGGGCCGCTCGATCAGCCGCCGCAACGGGATCGCTCGCGTGGCTCAGGCGACCGATGTGCTCGTCTACCCATTGGGCGGCCGCACCGACTTCGAGCCCCTGCTTGGCCGCGCGCCGACGCAGCCCGTCGATAATCCGGTCTCGCCCTCGCTCGGCAGCCCCGGCA
>JBKKBB010000124.1:0-2867 GCA_046714395.1 Candidatus Limnocylindrales bacterium
CGCGTCCGGCGGCGCGGGTCTACGATATCGACGCCAACCCCGCCTGAATCCCAGTTCGAAGCCCGAGGGTCGCATGCCGCAGGTCACCGAAGCCGCCGTCATGGCCGCCTTGAGCACGGTCCAGGAACCGGAGCTCGGCGGCGACCTCGTCACCCGCAACATGATCAAGGACTTCTCGCTCGACGGCGTCGCGGTGGCATTCACGATCGAGCTGACCACGCCGGCATGCCCCCTCAAGGACGAGATCGAATCTCGCGTCCGAACCGCGCTCAATCCGATCGGTGTCGAATCGATCGCGATCACCTGGGGATCGATGGTCCGTCGAGCCGCGCCGCGAAGTCCCGAGCAGCTGCTTCCCGGCGTCAAGAACATCATCGCGATTGCCTCGGGCAAGGGAGGCGTGGGCAAGAGCACCGTCGCCGTGAATCTGGCCGTGGCCCTGGCGCGCGACGGTGCGTCCGTCGGCATTCTCGACGCTGATATCACCGGCCCGAATGTGCCGCTTATGCTCGGCCTGGACGGTCAGCCTGGAAAGACGGATCAGGAAAAGATCCTTCCGCTCAGCCGCCACGGCGTGAAGGCGATCTCGATCCAGTTCTTCGTGCCCGCCGGCCAGCCGATCATCTGGCGCGGTCCGCTCGTCGGTGGCGCCATCCAGCAGTTCCTGCGCGACGTGGACTGGGGAGAGCTCGACTACCTCGTCATCGACCTTCCGCCGGGCACCTCCGATGCGCAGCTCACCCTGGCCCAGGCGGTGCCGATCTCCGGGTCCGTCCTCGTGACGACGCCCCAGGAAGTGGCATTGCTTGACGTCGAAAAAGCCCTGGCGATGTTCAAGCGCATGAGCGTCCCGGTCATCGGCATCGTCGAGAACATGAGCGGGCTGGCCTGCCCCCACTGCAGCGAGATGATCGAGCTGTTCGGCCGTGGCGGCGGCGAACGGTTCGCGCGCGAACACGGGATAGAATTCCTGGGCAGCATCCCGCTCGACGTGACCGTTCGCCAGGGCGGCGACGTGGGCGTTCCGGCCGTCGCGCAGCGGGAGCCCGGGCTGGCCGCCGTCGCGCTTCAGAATCTGGCCCGCACCGTGGCCGCCCGAATGAGCGTTCGTGCTGCGACCGGCGCCGGCCAGCCGGTCCTGACGATTTCCTAGGCCCGCCGCTCCGGCACGACGACCGTCGGTGCGAGGCCTGCGGCGACCTCGATCTCCATGCGCGGGACGGCCGGCAGGACCCGCCCGTTGGTCGGCGCACAGATGGCCCGGATCGCATCCAGTCGTTCGACCGGGTAGTGGACGAGGATCGCCCGCGGCACGCCCGAGCGGACTGCGTGGTCCACCGCTTCTTCGGCGGTCAGGTGGCCACGCTTCAGGTCGTCGAACTCGTCCGTGTGGAGCGTCGCCTCGAGAATGAGCAGCTCAGCGCCTCGGGCGAGCTCCACGACGACGTCCGACGGACCCATGTCGCCGGCGTAGATGACGCGCTCGCCGGCGGGGCCCGTAATCTCCATGGACCAGGCCGGGACGTAGTGACCGACCGGATACGGTTTGATCGTCAGATCCCCGATCTGGAAGGCCTCGGCACTGGCGTACTCATGGACGTCGAACGCGGCCTCGAAGAACCCCGGTCGCTCGCTCATCACGATGGCGAGGTGGTCGAGCCGATCCTTGCCACCCGGCGGCAGGTAGACGGGCAGCGGGTTTGGCGTTGGCTCTCCCCAGAGAAAGCGGTAGCGAAGTGGCGCGATGTCGATCCAGTGGTCGGCATGCATGTGCCCAACCACGAGGCCATTCAGGTTCGCTGCCCCGACGGATGCCTCGAGACACGAGGCGATGCCGCTGCCGATATCGAAGAGCACCGCGGTCGTGGGCGTCTGGACGAGGATGCCAGACGCTGCGGCCTCCGCAACGGGGCGGGCTGTAGCCGTCCCGAAGACGGTCAGGCGCATGAAGTTCCTCCCAGGGGCGCTCGTCGACGGTGCGTTCGACGGATGGTGGCATGCCGGCCAGATCCTGTCTGGCCGGAATCGCAGATCCCGACGAGCCGGGTCAACGAAGGCGAGCCTGAATCACGGCCGCGGCGAGCAGTGCGGCGCTCGTGCGGCCCATGGCCCCGGCCGCAAACGTGATCCTGCGTTCGTGTTGCTCGCCGTCCGGGTCAACGATCGCGATCGAGACGCTCAGGTTGTCGCGGTTCGTCTGGGTCCGAACGGCCACTCCGACCTCGGCACCGCTCCGGGCGGCCGCGTCACGGGCGAGCCCGAAGAGAGCGTTGCCTGAGCCCGAAGCGCCTTCGCCCGCGCCGTCGGCCCCCACGTGGTCCAAGGGGTCGTTCGCGATCACGGTTGCGCTGGCGAGGCGGTCACCGAGGCCCTCACCCAGCAGCGCGGCCAGCGACCCGCGAGTCCCGATCTCCACCGTCGCGAGGCGCCAGTCGTGGGCTGCCAGCGCCGCTTCGATCGAGATTGGCCAGGTGACCGCGCCGCGGCCCCAGACGTGCTCGCCGATCTGTGCGAGCACCTCACCCTCGGCGACCGCCACCATCGCAGCCGCGGCGCGACCGCCCTCCGGGATTGCGGAGATCCGGATGTCCACCGCGTCCGCGCGAGCGTAGGTCGCCACGGTCGGGTTGGCTCCGCGGTCGAGGAGTCTGCCGAGGCGCTCGGCGATCAGCGACTCGCCGATCCCGGTGGTCCGCAGGATCATCATGGCGGTTCGCTGGCCGAGACCGCCTGCCTCGAGGCGCGGCACGACCCATTCGGCCCACATCGGGCGCAACTCTCGGGGCGGGCCGGGGAGAGCCACGATGACGCGCCCGTCCGGACGGTCGACCCACCAGCCGGGTGCCGACCCGTTGGGGTTTGGAATG
>JBKKBB010000125.1:0-12201 GCA_046714395.1 Candidatus Limnocylindrales bacterium
GTCGCAACCTCCGCCGAGATCCGTGCCAGCGAGCCATCGCTGTTCGGCTCCGCGATCACCCAGATCGCGGCCATCAGATGATCCTCCGCGACGTGAGCAATTCGACAATCGCTGCCGCGCCTTCCTCAGCGCTCCCGCGTACGACCCTGGTTGCGCCGCGCGCCGGCGGTCGCTCCGTTGCAAGCACGACCGTCGATGCCACCGCTCCCCCGATCGCAGCCGAGTCCTGACCAACGTCCGCCAGTGAACGCGCCACGATCTCCTTTGCGCGTGCCGCCATGATTCCCTTGAGCGACGGGTAGCGCGGCTCGCCGAGCGCCTGGGTACACACGATCAGCGCCGGCATCGGGGCGTCGAGCACGTCGTACCCGGTCGGCGTGATCCGCCGCACGAGGACGCGGCCGGTATCCGGATTCGGCTCGATCCGGGAGGCATTGCTGAGGTACGGGAGGCCGCGCAGGGCGGCGATCCCTGCGGGCACCACGCCCCCTCCCCCGTCCGAGGTGTCGGCACCCGCCAGCACGAGATCAAACGTCAGATCGCCGAGCGCGGCGGCCAGCAGGCGCATCGTGGATCGCACGTCGGATCCGGCCAGGGCGGGATCGGTCACCAGGACGCCTCGTGTGGCGCCCATCGCCAGGGCCTTGCGCATCGTGTCGGTCGCCCCGGCCGGCGCCATCGTCAGCAGCGTTACCTCGCCCCCCAGCGATTCGGCGAGCTTGAGGGCCGCCTCGAGGGCGTACTCGTCGTTGGCATTCACCACGGTCGGAGAGGCGGCCCGATCGAGCCGGTGGTCCGGACCGAGTCGCTCGGAGGCGGCGGCAGGATCCGGGACGGGCTTGGTCAGAACGACGATGTGCACGAGATCATGCGCCTCCGCTGCATTGCTGGAACGCTCAGGCGTCCGGTCGTCCGAGAAGCGCGCGGGCGATCACGAGGCGCTGGACCTGCTGGGTCCCCTCGTAGATCTGGGTGATCTTCGCGTCGCGCATCATCCGCTCGACGGGGTACTCGTCGATGTATCCGTAGCCGCCCAGGACCTGGACCGCATCGGTCGTGACGCGCATCGCCGTGTCGCCAGCAACGAGTTTACACATGGCCGACCAGCGGGAGACGTCGGGTCCACCGGCGTCGATCTCGAGGCAGGCCGTGTACAGGAGCTGGCGGGCAGCCTCGGTCTGTGAATCCATGTCGGCGAGCATCGCCGCGATCATCTGGAAGTCGCCGATCCGCTGGCCGAACTGGCGCCGTTCCCGGGCATAGTTCGTCGCCACGTCGAGCGCCCCCTGGGCGATCCCGACCGCCTGCGCTGCGACCCCGGGTCGGGACCGATCCAGCGTGCCCATCGCGATTCCGAACCCGTCACCCTCGTGGCCGATCCGATTGGCCTCCGGGACACGGACCCCGTTGAACGAAAGCTCAGCCGTGGGGCTGCCCCGAATACCGAGTTTGTGCTCCAGTCGCTCGACGCGAAATCCCTCGGTCGGAACCTCCACGACGAAACACGAAAGACGCCGGGACTTGGGCGCGTCCGGGTCTGTGACCGCGAAGACGGTGATCAACCCGGCGACGCTGCCGTTGGTGATGAACCGCTTGGCGCCGGACAGGACGTACGCATCGCCGTCCTTGACGGCACGGGTCCGAAGGGACGCGGCGTCCGAACCGGCCTCCGGTTCGGTCAGGGCGAACGCGGCGAGCTTCTTGCCCGATGCCAGATCCGGGAACCAGCGGGCCTGTTGCTCCGGGGATCCCGCCAGCAGGAGCGGCAGAGCTCCGAGCTCCTGGATGATCAGGATGAGGCTGCTGGTCGCACACGAGCGGGCGATCTGCTCGATCGCGAGACACACGGTCAGGAGGTCGCCCCCAACTCCACCGTGCGCAACCGGAAAGGGCAGGCCGAGGACATCCTGCGCCGCCAGGAGCTGGCGAATGTCCTCCGGAAATTCCGCCGTCCGATCGATCTCGGCGGCGCGCGGCGCAATCCGTTCCTCGGCCAGTCGACGAACGGTGTCACGGAGCAGCACCTGCTCATCGGTCAGCCGGGCGGCGGGATTCAAGGTGGTCACCGAGCGCATCGTACAGCCGAACCCTGATCGCGAGTGCGTGACGGCGGGGGTACTCTGCCCCCAGACACACTGATCCGCCGCGGGGATGCGGATCGGCGTGTTGTTAGGGGTATGACGATGGACCAGCCCACGATTCTGGCTCTGATCGGCGCCGCGCTGATCGGCGTCGCGGCCAGCTGGTCGATCCTCCGGCGACAGAAATCCCCACCGGACAGTCCCTTCGCGGCTTCGACCGAGGGGGTCAAGCGCTGTCCAAAATGCGCGATGTCCAATGTCTGGACCGACACGACGTGCGCCAGTTGCGGAGGGGATCTGCCGGGCTAGATGCGATCCCCTGGTCCACTCCGGGGCGGGCTCGAAGATCAAAGAAAACTGACCGGCTCTGCCTACTGGAGGACCGGGAGTTGGCGGCGGTTCGGCTGGATCGGGTCGAGGGATTCCGCGAGCAACTCGGCGATGTCGATCGCCCGGACCTCGCCGCCGACATTGCCATCGGCCGCCTCGAGTCCGTCCTTCATCATCGTCATGCAGAACGGGCACTCGGTCGCGACCGTGCTGGCCCCCGTGGACAGCGCCTGGTCCGTGCGCGCCGCGTTGATCCGCGTCCCACGCGTCTCTTCCATCCACATGCGTCCCCCGCCGGCGCCGCAGCAGAACGTGTTCTTGCCGTTCTTCTCCATTTCCACCAGGTCGAGCCCGGGAACGGCCCCCAGGACGTCGCGGGGTTCGGCCACGACATCGTTGTAGCGGGCCATGTAGCAGGAATCATGGAGGGTCACCGACCGTCGTGGCGTGGCCTCATCGTCCACCACACGGAGTCGTCCGTCGGCCAGCAATTCCTTGAGGAATGCCGAGTGATGGACCACCCGGAAGTTGCCACCCAATTGGCCGTACTCGTTGCCGATCGAGTTGAAGCAATGCGGACAGGCCGTGACGATGGTCTTCTCGCCCATCCGGTATCGATTGAGCGTTTCGACGTTACCGCTGGCCAGCATCTGGTAGACATAGTCGTTGCCCATTCGCCGGGCCGGGTCGCCGGTACAGGACTCTTCCTGTCCAAGCACGGCGAAGTTGAGTCCCGCGGCATCGAGGCATGTCGCGAACGCCCGGGCGACCTTGCGGTTGCGCTCATCGAACGCAGCCGCGCAGCCGACCCAGTACAGAACATCGAGTTCCGCGAGCTTGCCGGCCGCGGCCACGTCGGCGACGATCGGAACGTCAAACGCAAGGCCCCTGGTCCAGTCCAGGCGCGACGCCGGCGGCTGGCCCCACGGATTCCCGACACCCTCCATGTTCCGGAATGCGCCGTTGAGCTCGGGCGGAAAGCGCGAGTCCTCGAGGACCAGGTTGCGGCGGAGCCCGATGATCTTGTCGACGTGCTCGATCAGCACCGGGCAGGCCTCGACGCAGGCGCCGCAGGTCACGCAGTCCCAGACGGCATCGAACGGAATCGCGTCGTCCACGATGGGCTTGCCTACAGCCGCCGGCTGCAACCGGTCGTCCAGGCCGTGGGACTCGCGCACGATCGCCGAGTTCGGGATCAGCGGGAGGCCGTGCTCGGCTTCGACCGACATCTCGCGGATGCCCATGATGAAGTGCTTCGGATTGAGCGGCTTGCCGGTATTCCAGGCCGGGCAGGCCTGCTGGCAACGACCGCACTCGGTGCAGGTGAACCCGTCCAGCATGTCCTTCCATCCGAGGTCCGCGAGCGTTCGAATGCCGAACGTGGCGTCCTCTGCCTCGAGGTCCATCCTGGGCAACTCACCGCGCGGGGCGAGCTTCCGGAAATAGATGTTCGGAAACGCCGTCGCCACATGGAGGTGCTTGCTGAAGGGCAGGAAGCACAGGAACGCGGCCACGATCCCGATGTGGGCCCACCACAGCGCGGCAAAGACGACCGCGAGCAACCCACTGTCGAGGGCTCGCAGCGGAACGGCCAGCCCGGCCGCGACGAACGCGCCCGGCTTGTCGCCGTGGGCGGCAAACTCGAATGCCTGGGCAAAGAGTTCCGTCCCGACCACTCCGCCGATCATCAACAGGATCGTCAGGGCGTCCCAGTTGTAGGTGAGACGGGCGGGTTTCGAAATCAGGCGGCGCTCGAACGCCCAGCCGATGAACACCAGGGTGATCACGGCGACGACGTTCTGCATCGCCGAGATCGCCGCCCAGATCAGGCCGTCGAACGGAAGCAGGAGGACGGTTTGAATGATCCCGCCGGTGACCATGTCGGCCGTCCCGATGGTCAGCAGGATGAAGCCCCAGAAGATGCCGAAGTGCATGACCCCGGCCCGGGCATCCTTGAACATCTTCGTTTGCAGGAAGGCATACCGGAGAAGCCCCAGCGTCCGGGCCGGAATGTCGGCGAACGGGCTGGGGCCCGGAGCCTGCGCGGCGGCGAAGACCCGGAGATGCCGCGCCATGACCAGGGCGAAGAAGGCCGCGGCACCCCAGAACACGGCGAACACGAGCGGGTAGGCAGGAACCTCGGCGAAGACGGGGAACATCAGGGGGCCTCCTGCTTCGCCCGATCGTACGCGACGGAAGCGGTCCGACGCCCGGCATCGTGGTCATGTGGACCGGCGAGGGTCTCGACGGCGTGCGCCAGCAGGGCCTCCACGGCGGCGAGCGATTCGAGCGCGGCGTTCGGGCTCCCCGGCAGGTTGACGACCAGGGTCCGCCCGACCGTTCCGGCCACGGCCCGGGACAGGTCGGCCAGTGGCGTGACGGCGCGCCCCGCCGCTCGCATGGCTTCGGAAAGTCCGGGGACCTCCAAGCTCAGAACGGACCGCGTCGCCTGCGGGGTCACGTCACGTGGCGTCAGACCCGTACCCCCCGTCGTCAGCACGATGGCATGGCTGCGGGCACCGTCAACGATGGCGCTGGCGATCGCCGCAAGCTCGTCGGGCACGACGGCGCGGGTGACTTCGCCGCCGAGTTCCGAGATCCTGCCTGCCAGCACCGCCCCTGAACGGTCCTCCCGGACGCCCGCGGCGACCCCATCGCTCACGGTCAGCACCAGGACGCGCGTGCCGGCCGCCAAAGGATTGCTGGTCATGCCGGATGAGTCCATCAACCCTTGCGGATGCGTCCGGCCGATCGGTCACCCGGTCGGCGCCCGGTCCGGGACGCGCCGGAGCCGGACCCGGCGGGCTTGCCAGGCGCCGTAGACTTGCCTGGCCCGGACCCCCCGCCCCCATCCCGTCGCCAGTCGCCGCTCTTCCCGCCCGTCTTGGATACGAGCCGGACCCCCTGAATCTCGACGCCGCGCTCGACACCCTTGACCATGTCGTACACGGTCAGCGCCGCGACGGAGGCCGCCGTGAGCGCCTCCATTTCCACGCCGGTTGGTCCGGTCGTTGCTGCTTCGGCACGAATTCGGAGGCCGCCGGCCGCACGGTCGGGCTGGATGGACACGACCAGGTCCGTCAGCGCGATCGGATGGCAGAGCGGGATCAGATCCGATGTCCGCTTCCCGGCCATGACACCGGCCAGTTCCGCGACCCCGAGGACGTCGCCCTTCGCAGCGCCGCCGTCGATCACGAGGGACAGGGTCTCCGGGGCCAGGGTCACGAAGGCCTCGGCTACGGCACGCCTGGCAGTGGCGGGCTTGTCGGTGACATCTACCATGCGCGGGCGGCCCGTCCGGTCGACATGGGTCAGCCGTCGTCGTTCGGCGCGCGGAGCGGGCCCTCGGTCCATGGTTCCTCCTGTCGCAGCGATGATGCCCCACCCGCGGGCATTCCGGTGGCTCAGGCGCGGTCCAGCCACCAGAGGTCCACCTCGGCGCCGGCCGGATGGGTCGAGATGTCCTCCGGAATGACCGCCAGGGCCTCCGCGGCCACGAGGGCAGACAGGACGTGGCTCCCCTGCCCTGCCGGCCCGCCGGCCAGGTGCGCGGCGAGCCGTCCGGATGCATCGCGGACGGGCGTCCCGTCCTCACTTCGAACGACGGTCACGCGGAGGTAGGCGCGACGTCCCGCGCTCTTCGATGCCTCGTCGAGCAGCACGGCCCGGTCGATGGGTCTGCTGGTTCGCGCCTGACCAGCGAGCCGACGGAGCGCCGGCCGGACGAACAGCTCGAACGTGACAAATGTCGAGACCGGGTTTCCCGGCAGGCCAAACAGCAGGACCGGGGATCCGCCGCCCGGACGCGGTGCCGTGCCAAAGACGAACGGCTTGCCCGGCTGGACGGCGACCCGCCAGAGTTCGATCCGCCCGATCTCGCCGAACGCCGCCCGAACATGATCGAACGGACCGACCGAGACACCGCCCGAGACGATGATCGCGTCCGGACCCTCGGCGAGGCCGGCGCGCAGGCGGGCTCGGAGGTCCTCCAGACTGTCCTTCGCGATCCCCAGGTAGCGCGGATCGCCCCCGGCATCGACAACGTAGGCCTGCAGGGCCGGGCCGTTGGCATCGGGGATGCCCGAATCGCCGATCGCGCTGCCGGGCTCCCGGACCTCGTCACCCGTCGCCATCACCCCCACGATCGGGCGCCTGTGCACGGACAGCCCGTCATGGCCGGTACCGGCGGCAATCGCCACCGCTGCCGGAGTCACGGGCCTGCCTGCCTGAAGGACGACCGTCCCGGCGGCCAGATCACTCGCGCGGCGGCGGACGGATCCCGCGGCCGGCACGGCCTCATGGACGAGAATGGCCGCGGGGGGTGCGCCGGCGGCGTCTCGTCCGCGGGGTCCGATCGGTGCCCCGTCTGCTTCGGCCGGTGTCGTCAGCTCCACCGGCACGACCGCATCGGCGCCGGGCGGGATGCGGGCGCCGGTTGCGATCCGGACCGCCGTGCCGCGGGTCACCGTCAGATCCGGCGCCGCCCCTGCCGCCACCTCACCGATCACGCTGAGCCACACCGGTATGGGCCCCGTGGCGGCGGCGACATCGGCGTGCCGCAGCGCGTACCCGTCCATGGCGCTGTTGTCCCAGGGCGGCAGGTCCGTGGTCGAGCGCACCGCTTCAGCGGTCACGCGCCCGAGCGCGTCGCTGAGATGCACCCACTCGGGCTCCGTTGGCCCCTGGATGGCCCCGAGGACCGCAGCGAGCGCTGTCTCCGCGGGCAGCAGCGGGTCCGCGGCGTGCTCGTCCCTCATTCGGCGTCGGGTCGCCCGGCGACGGGGGCGCCAGCCGTTCGATCGCGCACGATGCCACCGATCGATCGACGCGTCAGCACGCCGACGAGGCGGCCGTCGTCGATCACGGGGACGCCATCAAGGCCGGATCGGTGCAGCCTCTCCAGGCCGTCGACGAGTCGGTCCGTCGGGGCAAGGATCACCATTCGGGGCGCCCGAGCCATGGCCCCGGCGACGGTGGTGGTGCCCCAGGCACCCCGACGCAGGCGTTTCACCTCACGGACCCCGAGGATTCCGACGACCGCCCCGCCTTCGAGCACGGCGATCGCGGTCGTCGCTACCTCGCCGTCCACTAACTGCCCGGCGATCGTATCGACGGTCAGGTTCGGGTTGATCGGCGTCGGCTCGCGCTCCATGGCATCGCCCACGACCAGGTCCCCGATCAGGGCATCGACCTTCTGGCGCTCGCGGATTGCCCGGCTCGACAGGATCAGGAACCAGCCGCTCAGGGCCACCATGCCCCCATTGGTCACTTCGCCGGTCAGGAAGATGCCTCCGCCGATCGCCATGACCGTCAAGCCCGTCACGCGACCCGACGTCGCCGCGGCCGTCCAGCCGCGGGCCGGGGAACCGGTCCGACGCCAGGCAATGGCACGCACGATCCGACCTCCATCGAGTGGGTAGCCGGGGATCAGATTGACGAGGCCGATCAGGAGATTCAGCGATGCCAGCACGGCGAGTATCTGGCCGATGGCCACGCCGATCTCGGCCGCGCTGCTGCCGATCAGCACGGCCGCACCTCCCAGGACCAGCCCGAGGACCAGGCTCACGACCGGACCGCTCAGCGCGATCGCCAGATCGTCGGCGGCCACAGGCGAAGCCGGATCCGCCGGCGTGGTGCCGCCGAAGAACGAGATTACGATCGCATCGACGGCGATCCCGCGACGTCGGGCGGTCAAGGCATGGGCGAGGTCGTGCAGCGCGGCGCTGACCAGGAATGCGATCCCGACGACTCCTCCCAGAATCCACTGGACCGGCGTGGGGAGCGACGGGACCGCGGTGCCGATCTGGATTACGGCCAGCGCCGCGACGAGCGCGACGATGAAGATCCAGCCGAGTTGCAGGCGGACCTCGATGCCGCCGATTCGCGCGACGGGAATCCCGATCATCGGGCCACTACCACGGGCATGTGCGCGGCCAGCCGCCGGTCGTCTCCCAGACGTCGGGACGCAATGAGCACTGCGACGATGGCCAAGTTCAGCGCGACCGCGCCGACCCCGATTGCGGTCTCCATCCAGAAGACCTCCGGGAAGAGCTGGACCAGGCGGTCGGTTCGCGGGTCGAAGGTATAGCTGCCCGCCGAGAAGAACAGTCGATGGAACACCTCGAACGCCGCCTCGAAAGCCACGAGCGTAATGACGCCAGCGGTCACGAGCAGCGCCGCCAGGCCTGCGGCTCCGGCGCGCATCGCGATCCACCACGAGCCGCGGGACCAACGGGCTGACCTGCCGGCGGCGACCCAGCCCGCGGCGATGACGACGAGACTGACGGCGGCCGCGAGGTAGAAGCCGGTGAACACGCCGCGGACATCGCGCATGTGGCTCCGCTCTCCTTCGGTCAGAACCGGGACCCCGTCGAAGCTGACGTCGAACCGGGGCGGACCCACGACCAGGTCCCGTAGGATCGCGTCTGTCACCAGGCGCAGGTCGTCCGGCGGCAGACCCGTCCAGGCCGCTGCGTCCGCGCGACCCTGCTCAAACGCGACGAAGGCCGGGGTCAGGAACGGGCTGACGGCGACGGCGAGCAGGGCCAGGGCCGTGGCGCCGGCAACAAGTACGGAAGCAACGGCAAGGAGCACACGCATGTCGGTGCATGGTACCGCCGGGCAGCGCCGATCCCGGAAAAGGGCTACTCGTCTTCGAGCGTGCGGGCCTGCTCCCACCAGCTCTCGAGGCCGAGCTCGGACGGCGGTTCGAGGTTCAGTTCCTTCGCTCCACGGGCGATCCGACGGCGGAACTCGTCCAGGTCAACCTGGAGGATGTCCCGCAGGCCCTCGAAGCCAGACTGGCTGAGAAGCATGTGTTCCTGCGCCCCGAACCCGGCCAGGTTGAGCATCAGCGCCTCGTCCCGCCAGGTCAGCACGTCGTTGGTGCTGGCGTCAACCTGATCAGCCAGCGTCTGTCGACGGGTCGAGGTTTCGCTGACTTCGAGCAGCAGGCCCGTGGTGAAGATCCCCTGCCGATCGAGTCGATCCAGATGAACGGGCTCGATGCGGGTCAGTTCGGTGATCGGCGGCAAGTGCGGTTTTCCTCCATAGGTTTGCGATTGGGTCGATGATGCCACGCCCGGCGCACGAGGTTCCAGCGAACCCGGCTCAATCGCCAATCGCGCAGGCCCTGCTAGGCTCCGGCCCGTGATTCCACCTGAAGAGCCCGTCGAGCCCGTCGAGCCCGTCGAGCCCGCGGATCGCGACCTGTCGCCAGTTCGAGGCCGCCAACTTCGGTGGGTTTGGATCGATGCGATCTTCCCCGGCGCCGGGCACCTGGCGGCGGGCCGTCGGCGCCTGGCCGTGCTGTTCGGCGTTCCCGTCCTCATCGCGCTGGGCAGCCTTGGGATCCTGGCCGTCACGACCTCACTCGCGCGTCTCGCCGCCGAGGCCGTCAACGCGCTCGCACTGATCCTCGTCATCCAGGCGATCGTGCTGGTCTGGCGGCTCCTCGCCGTCGGCGCTGGCGTGCTCGCCGTCGGAAGGCGCCAGCCTCTGACCCGCCACGGCCTGGCCGTTGGACTGTTGCTCACCGCGGTGATCGCCCCGCAGGCGTATCTCGGCTATTTGACCAACGTCGCACGGGAGGAAGTGGACCGCGTGTTCACCGGGGAGACCGAGGGGGCCTGGGAACCGCCGTCGACCCCGCAGCCGACCCTCGCACCATCGGCGACCTCGACGCCATTTCCGAGCAGCTCGCCCGATTCGGGGGTCCAGCGGGTAAATGTCCTGCTCATCGGCATTGACAGTGGGGTCGGCCGGAATACGGCCAACACGGACACGATGATCGTGGCCAGCCTCGATGCGGTCACGGAAACCGTCTCGATGATCTCGCTCCCGCGGGACATGGTCGACGTTCCGCTTCCGGACGGAACCGTCTACAAGCCGAAGCTGAACGGCCTCGATTCCGACGCACGCCATCATCCCGCATCGTTTCCGGGGTCAGACGGGTCAGGTCACGATGTTCTGATGGCCGCCGCCGGCACGCTCCTGAACCTGCAGATCGACTACTACGCCGCGGTCAGCCTTGGCGGGTTCGTGAGGGTCATCGATGCCATCGGTGGCGTCGACGTCAGCGTGACCCGTAGCCTGTGCGATCCGGGGTACACCGAGTACGGGTTCGAGAGCGGTTTCTCGATCGCGGCCGGCCTGCGCCATCTCAACGGCCTCGAGGCGCTAGCCTACGCGCGGGTCCGAAAGACCGCAGGCGAATCCGATTTCACCCGCGCCGCTCGGCAGCAGGAGGTGCTCTCGGGTTTGCGCGACGCCATCGTCAAGCGCGGGTACCTGAGCGACCCGGTAGAGCTGCTCCAGGCACTCGGACGATCCATGCAGACGAACGTCCCGCGCGAACTCCTGCCGGACCTCGCCGAGATCATGGCCCGCGTGGATCGGGGACATACGTATCGGGCGGTGATCAAGTCGCCGCTCGTCAAATCCGGCTTCGATGCGCGCGGCTCGACCCAGATCCCCGACGTGCCCGGGATCCGACTCCTTGCGGCGGGCTTGTTTCCGCCCACCGGGACCGTGCCGAACGTCGACTATGCGGCCCCGCCACCGGCGACGAGCGGCAGCGGCTCCGGCACCGGGAACTGCGTCCAGCCTGCGACGCCGACGCCGACGCCGGCCCCGACGCCCGATCCGGTCCCGACCGCGTCGCCTACCCCGTCGGCCAGTCCGGATCCATCGGCCACACTTGTGCCGACGCCAGAGCCGTCACCATCGACGTCGCCACCGAGCCCGAGCCCCAGCCCGAGCCCGGCCGCGAGCTGAAGGTCCGGCAGAGAGGAACTGGTCGGCCTGGTGACATCTGAACCGAGGACCACCAATCCCCCGCCTCCACAGACTCGCAACGAGCAGCTATGGCGCCCAATCAACCGTGCCCGTCCAGAGGATGTTCCGCCTGACTCGAAGCCAGCCTGTGGCCAGTCCGGCGCGCAGGAATCAACCGCCGATGGTCTACTGGGTGGCTACGCAGAGCGGCTCAACGGCGACCTCGGGTTCCTGGCACAGCCCTTCGAGGACCTCGGTCGCCGATCCGAGGTACCCGAGACCGTGGTAGCGATCGAACCCGGCCGTCCACTCGGCGACGGTCGTGCACGCTCGGAAGACCGGGCGGAGGGCGAACCAAGCGACGCCTTCATCGCCGGTGCCCACGCCTACGGCGGTCGCGAAAGCCTCAGCACAGGTCGACCCAGGCGACGGTGCCTCTGGTTCACCGCAGGCCGCGGCGCTGAGGGCCACTACCATGAGGAGCCTGCGCATCGTCGCGAGGGAGATCACCCATCCGATCATCGGCCTTCGACGCTCCGTGTCGCTTGATGTCCCGATCAGGTGGCTCACTAAGGCACCCGCGTGATCCCAGGCTTGGATGAACAATCGACGTGGCACATGATGCGTACAGGCATCGCTGTTTCGCCTCGGTCGCCCGCCGCTCCCCTGGTCGGAGCCTCGTGCGGAGGAATTGGTCGGGGCGGCCGGATTTGAACCGACGACCACCAGTCCCCCAGACTGGTGCGCTACCAGACTGCGCCACGCCCCGACAGGCCACGAAGTCTAGCAGTCGCGGCCGCGTTGGCCCTCGGAATCGCCGGATCGGGACGACGGGCTCTATCGGCCGTCAGGCCGGGCCGCGCTCCGGCGGGCCGCTGAGGCGTTCGACCCACCCTTGGAAGTCGGCCAGCTCGTCCTTCGACTCACGGGCCAGGAGGTCGATCAGGCACCGCTGGACGCTCTTGCCCTCGAACAGTGCGTTGTGGACTTCGCGGGCAATCGGCATCTCCACGCC
>JBKKBB010000126.1:0-7908 GCA_046714395.1 Candidatus Limnocylindrales bacterium
CTGGATCGCCCGTCTGCTCGCAGGCCTCGACCTGGCACCCGACGGGAGATACTTCATGCTGGCCGCGACCCCCTCGGCGAGCGTGGGCTGGCGCCACCTGATGGCACGCTTCGATGCGGCGCACCGGCACCGGGAACACATGACCCTTGCCGAGCTTCGGCGGCAGGACCCCGAGCGATTGCTGGAGGCCCGCCGGCGCGAGTTCGAAGCGGAGCGCGCCTGGCGGGGTTGACTCAAGTGTGCGACCATCGAAGGAGCCTGACCAATGATGAACAGATGAAGGAGCGTCTAATGCCGACATACATGGATGTCCACGACCTCCCGGGCGTCAAGGCTCCGGATGTCGCGGTCGCGCACGCCGCGGATGTCCGCGTTCAGGGTCAATACGGCGTCAACTACAAGAACTACTGGGTTGACGAGGAGGCTGGCAAGGTCTTCTGCCTGGTGGATGCTCCGGACCGCGAGACGGCGACGCGCGTCCACCGCGAAGCGCATGGTCTCGAGGCGCATACGCTCCATGAGGTGACTCAGGGCGCCTGACCGTCCAAGTCCGGCGTTTCCAGAGCGCCGCGCCCGCCGGCGAGCCGGTCTCCCTCGTCGTGTTCGTCAGGTTACTCGCGACCCCGCGGGCGCACCGGCTCGCGCGGCGTGACGCCCACCCCCGCCGTCCGACGATTCGCCATGGGTACTCCCTGCCCTGAGACCGAAGTACGGCTTCCCTCAACTGCCACGGACCCCTACGTTCTTGTCAACAACGAGCCGGACCGTCCTGATCGTCACCAGACGGACCCCTGTCGGCCGACGTTGTAAGTAAGGAAAGGCGACCATGGCAATGGCCACGATGGCTGTCAATGAACTCGGACCGATGCTCACCGCCACCGAAGTTGCGGACATGCTGCATCTCCACGTGAACACGGTGAAGCGGCTGGGCGATCGCGGTGAACTCCCGTTCTATCGGGTGTGCAAGCGCGGCGATCGACGCTTCCGGCTCAACGACGTCCTGCGCTTCCTGCACCAGAACCGATAACGACGGTCCGCGGGGCGTGAGCCCGCGGCCGGGATAAGCCGGGCAGCCGTCAGGCCGTCCGGAGTGCCTCGCCAAAGATTTCGAGGCCCTCGGCGATTTCGGCGCGACTCGCGTCGAGGGGCGGGATCCAGCGGACTACCTGGTGTGCCGCCCCGCAGGACAGCACAAGCAGTCCCAGATCCGCCGACTTCGCGACCAGCCGATCCACCAGCGCACCGTCGGCGACCTTCGCCACCCGATCGCTGATGAACTCCACTCCGACCATCAGTCCGGGCCCGCGCACGTCCCCGATGCGCTCATCCTCGGCTTTCAGCCGGCTCAGGCCATCCGTCAACTCCGCGCCTCGAGCGGCCGCGTTTGCGACGAGCCCCTCCGTCTCGATGGTCTCGAGGACCGCAAGCGCCGCCGCGCAGGCCACCGGGTTGCCGCCATACGTTGAGCCGTGCGCCCCACGACCCCAGCGCTCCTGGAGGGCGCGAGAGGTCGCGATCGCGGACAGTGGCAGACCGTTGGCGATGGCCTTCGCGATACAGACCACGTCCGGAACGATTCCCGCATGCTCGAATGCCCACATGCGCCCGGTCCGTCCGTAGCCGGTCTGGACCTCGTCGGCGACGAGCAGGATGCCGTGTTCATCGCAGATCTCGCGCAGGCCACGCAGGAACGCGATCGGAGCCGGCAGATAGCCACCCTCACCCTGCACGGGTTCGATGAAGATGGCCGCGACGGTCGAAGCCGGCACGACGCTGGCCAACATTGAACGCAGGCGCGCCAGACCGAACTCCGTGGCCCGAGCCTCGTCTCCGTCGAAGTCCCGCCAGGTGGCCGGAAACGGCGCCAGGTAGACCGACGGGAGGAGCGGCTCGTAGCCTCGGCGGTAGTTCGGTGACGAGCTCGTCAGGGACGTGGCCCCGTACGTTCGCCCGTGGAACGCGCCCTCGAAGGCAATGATCGCGGGTCGTCCGCTGACCCTGCGCGCCAGCTTCATGGCGCCGTCGATGGCCTCGGATCCGGAGTTCAGGAGGAAGATCGAATCGATGGCCTCGGGGAGCGTCCCCGCGAGCCGGTCTACCAGGCGGACGACGGGCTCCGAGTAGCCGATGGCGGCGGTCGGACCGATCAGTCGATCCACCTGGGCGTGGATTGCTGCGGAAACGGCCGGATGGGCATGTCCGAGCGCCGTGACGGCGATGCCGTTGGCGAAGTCGAGGTAGGCCCTGCCGCTCGTGTCATACAGTCGATGGCCGACGCCGTGGCTCCACGATCGCTCGAAATACCGCCCGAGGACAGGGGTCAGGTGGCCGGCCGCGAGTGCGGCCAGATCAGGTCCGGGTGTCGGGTCGGTCATGGGTCGCGAGTATAGGCGGGCACCCGGGAGGCACGCGGTGGCATCATTCGCGGGAGCCCGTCTTGCCCGCCGACCGAGGTACCCGTGCCAATCGACTTTCGCCTGACCGACGAGAACAGGCTCGTCCAGCAAACGGTCCGAGACTTCGCCGAGAACGAGATCCTGCCCCACATTCGTGAGTGGGACTCCAAGGGCGAGGTCCACCGGGAGGTCTTCGCGCGGATGGGCGAGCTTGGGCTGCTCGGCGCGCCGATCTGGGAGCAATGGGGCGGCTCAGGCATGGATTACCTGAGCTTCGCGATCATCTGCGAGGAGCTCGAGCGCGCGGACACGGCCTTCCGGGTGGTCCAGAGCGTCCACGTCGGGCTCAACTCGCTGACCCTCATGCAGTGGGCGACCGAGGAGCAGCGCCAGCGCTGGCTCGTGCCCCAGGCGAAGGGTGAGAAGCTGGCCACCTTCGGCCTGACCGAGCCGGGTGTGGGCACGGACGCGGCGAATCTCGCCAGTACGGCGCGGCGGGACGGGGATTCGTACGTCCTGAATGGCCAGAAGATCTGGATCAGCCTGGCCGACGTTGCGGACCACTTCCTCGTCTTCGCGTCGGTCGATCGGACGAAGAAGCACAAGGGCGTGACCGCGTTCCTGCTGGAGCGCGGCATGGCCGGCCTGACCACCGGCACGCTGCACGGGAAACTCGGAATCCGTGCCGGAAACACCGGCCTCATCAACATGGACGAGGTCCGTGTCCCGATCGAGCATCGGATCGGCGAGGAAGGCGAGGGGTTCATCATCGCCATGAGCGCCATCGACCAGGGCCGATTCACGGTCGCCGCCGGGGCCGTCGGCCTCGCTCAGGCCTGCCTCGATGCCTCCCTGAAATATGCTCACGAGCGTGAAACCTTCGGCGAAGAGATCGGGCGGCATCAGCTCGTCAAGCAGATGCTGGCAAAGATGCTCGCCGGTGTCGAGGCCGGCAGGCTCCTGGTCTGGCGGGCCGCGTTCCTGAAGAACCACGGCGTCAGGAATACCCGCGAGACGTCGTTGGCAAAGTGGCACGCCACGGACCACGCGGTCGCGAGCGCGCTGGATGCGATCCAGATCCACGGCGCGAACGGATACTCGAACGAATTCCCGGTCGAGCGCTATCTGCGCAACTCCAAGGCCGCGGTGATCTACGAGGGCACGAGCCAGCTGCACACCCTGATCCAGGCGGACTACGCCCTCGGGTATCGCGAGGACCGCCCGATCCGCCGTGAGCCGATGCCCGCGCAGGGCGTGGAGCGCCTGCCCGTTTCGGTCGCCGCCGGCGCCGGCCGGGCCTGACCGACCCGCCACCAGCACCCTCCGACTTGGAGACTCCGTCCGGCCGGTTCAGCCCTGCGGAGGTCGGAACACTCGCATCGCTGGCCGAGACCTTCGTTCCGGGCGTGGACGCCGCGCAGATCGGCGATCTCGCTGCGCAGGCGCTCGTTCGCGCCGCCGATCCCGCTCAGGTGGCCCAACTGCGCCTCGTGCTCCGATTGCTGGAGCAGCCGCTGGTCAATCTCCTGACCGTAGGGCGTCCGTCCGGCCTGAGCGCCATGTCGGTTCCGGATCGAGAACGTTTGCTCCTCCGCTGGGCGCACTCGCCGATCGCATTGAAGCGATCCGGATTCCAGGCGCTGCGGAAGCTCCTCTTGTTTCTCGCCTACGCAGCGCCCGACGCCAATGGGCGGAACGCGCGCCTCGAAGCCATTGGATACGTCACGGATCACCCGCCGATCAGCCCAAAGTTGACCCCGGTTCGTGCAACGCCGATCGATCGAGCATCTGGGGCTGAACCGATCGTGCTCGAGGCCGATGTCATCGTCGTCGGGTCGGGCGCCGGCGGCGGAGTGATGGCTGCGGAACTCGCCGCCGCAGGCCGAGCCGTGCTCGTGCTCGAGGCCGGGCCCGCCGTGACTGAGGCCACCATGCCGCGCACGGAACTGGACGCGTTCTCGCGCCTGTATCTCAACCACGGATTGCTCTCGACCTGGGATGGGTCCGTGAGCATGCTCGCCGGCTCGGGCGTCGGGGGTGGCACGCTGATCAACTGGGCGACCTGCATCGACATCCCTGAGCTGATCCGAGCCGAGTGGGTCCGCGACCATGGTCTGGACGGGGTGGAGGGCCGCGAGTGGGACGCGGACCGTGCCGCAGTCGAACGAGAAATCGGGGTTACTGAGGCGACCACCATCCCGCCCAAGGACCTCGCGATCCTCCGAGGCGCCGGCGCCCTCGGGTGGGAGGCCGGGCCCATTCATCGAAACGCCAGCACCTGTTCAGATTGCGGCAGTTGCCCGTTCGGTTGTCCGCGCGGCACGAAGCTCGGCGGTCTTCGGGTCCATCTCGCGACGGCAGTCCAGGCCGGGACGCGTGTGGTGGACCGCGTTCGTGTGACCAGGCTGATCATTGAGGGTGGCCGGGTCGTTGGGGTCGAAGGAAACATCCTGGTCGAGGATCCGCTGACCGGCATGCCCGTCCTGAGCGCAATCGGTGACCCGACGACCGCCGGCGTGCGCCGGCTGCTGGCTCGGGCGCCGCAGGTGGTGCTCGCCGCCGGGGCACTGCGGAGCCCTGCCATTGTCCAGGGATCCGGGGCATTCCACCGGGCCGTCGGTCGATATCTGCGGATCCACCCGGTGCCGGTGGTCGCCGGGCGGATGGCCGAGCCGATGGACATGTGGCGCGGCACGATGCAGGCGGCGCGCTCTCTGCAGTTCCGCGACGCCCGCCCGGGCCGCCAGGGGTATGTCATCGAATCAGCGCCCGGTCATCCAGGTCTGCTGGCATTGGCGGTCCCGTGGGACGGTGCCGCGGAGCATGCGGGCTGGCTGACGAACAGTCGCTACCTGGCCCCGTTGGTGGCCGTGACCCGCGACGGCGGCGAAGGCCGCACGAGCCTGACCCGTGCCGGTCGCGTCCGGATCGACTATCGCCTGGATGCCGAGGGTGTCCGGACCCTGCGCCACGCAGCCATCTCGATGGTCCGCCTGATCCGGGCGGCCGGGGCAATCGAGATCCTCGCCGCCGCCACGCCGATCCTGCGTCACCGAATCGACGGTGCCGATGAGACGGCGCGATTCGATGCGTTCATCGAGCGGGTGGCCAACCTGGACTTCGCGCCGAACCGGGGAACGGTCTTCTCGGCCCATCAGATGGGGACGATCCGGATGGGCGGCGGGGCTCGCGAGCATGCCGCAGATCCGAGGGGTCGCGTCCGGGATGCGGCCGGGCGTGTCATCCCCGGTCTCTACGTCAGCGACACGTCCACATTTCCGACGGGGATCGGGGTGAACCCGATGCTGGCCGTCATGGCCATGGCGAAGCGAGTCAGCCGGACCGTCCTGGACGAGGGTCGAGCTCGGAGCTGAGGGGCGCCCGGCGCGTGGCCGATGGCAGCACACCCTCGATCGGCACGCTCTCCACGGCCACGGCCTCCTGCGGGTCCACCGCGGCCGCGATGCGCAACGCCCGCGCCGAACGTCCCCGGGCGGTGACGATCATGGCGACAGCCGCGATGACCACTCCCGATGCTACGAGCGTGCGAGGCGTGATCGGCTCGGACAGGAAGATGGCGCCGAGAGCGAAGGCGACCACGGGGTTGACGTAGGCGTAGGTGCCGACGAGCGACAGCGGCGCGTTCCTGAGCAGCCACGCGTACGCGTTGTAGCCGAGGAGGCTGCCGATGAAGATCAGATAGACCATCGCCGAGATCGATGCCCCCGAAATCGCCTCCGGATGGAACCGCTCCAGTTCGCCGGTCGCGACGCCCTCGATGAACAGGACTACCGAGCCGACGAGCATCTGGATCGCGGTCGATGTCAACGGGCGTCTTGGCAGATCGGCCGCCCGTGCCGAGAACAGCGAGCCGTGCGCCCAGCCAACGGGAGACAGCAGCAGCGCGACGATCCCGACCAGATCGAAGGCCACCCCACCAGCGGGCCAGACGAGGAGGGTGACGCCCGTCAATCCGAGTCCGATCCCGGCGACGACGATCAAGGGCAGCCGCTCCCGGAAGTAGATCCAGCCAAGGACGGCGAGCCAGACCGGCATGAGGGCGATCAGGACGGCGGCGATCCCCGACGCCACGGTCTGTTGGCCGAACGCGACGAACCCGTTTCCGATCCCGAGCAGCAGCGAACCGACGATTGCTGCGTCCCGGACCTGCCGGAATGTCGGGCGGATCCGGAGGAGGTTCCCGCGAATGACCTCGAACACCAGGAGCATCGTGCCCGCAATCGCGAAACGAATCGCGAGCATGAGGAACGGCGGGATCGTCTCGATGGCAATGGCCATCCCGAGATACGTCGAGCCCCAGACCAGGTAGAGCGTGACCATCGCGGCCCACAGCGCGAAGCCACCAGTGCGTTTTGGCATAGTTGAATGGTCCAAGATCTGGGCAGTGTAGCGGGAGCGCATCAGGTGCGCCAGTCCCGGCCGTCTGCCAGTTCCCGACGCCTCACGTGCCTACGCTGCGGCCATCCCTCCCGAGCCTGGACGGCAGGCCCGGCACGATCGGAATCCGGTTTCG
The DNA here is from genome assembly GCA_046714395.1 of Candidatus Limnocylindrales bacterium. Classification (GTDB taxonomy): domain Bacteria; phylum Chloroflexota; class Limnocylindria; order Limnocylindrales; family CSP1-4; genus UBA5189. The sequence goes on from JBKKBB010000126.1 coordinate 6,931, forward strand.
ATTGCCGCCGCCAGCGAGGCGAACGGACGGCGATGACGGGCCGTGATCCGCTGTGCGTGGTGGCAGGTCGGCAGGCACACGACCCTGGTCGTCGCCGATCCGACGTAGCGCTGCCCCGCCCGAGCGTTCGACTCGAGCGCCGCCGGGTCAATGCCCTCGGCGGCAAGCACCTTCCGCTTCGCGGCGGGCCCACCGAGGGAGTACTGGCCGATGGATCCGTCGCTCCGCACGACGCGATGGCAAGGGACCACGAGAGGCACGGGATTGTGGGCGAGCGCCGAACCGACGGCGCGAACGGCCTTCGGGCGTCCGATTTCCGCGGCGATCCACCCGTACGGCCGGACCTCGCCGCGCGGAATCTCCAGCGCCTTCATCCAGACGGCAACCTCGAACGCGGTTCGGCCACGAAGGTCGAGCCGGATGCGCACCCGGCGGTCGCCTGCCAGTCGTGCCGCTACCGCCGCGGCAAGGCGCGCCGGCACTTCGGCCGCGCGGTACACCGGCCGCCCGACCTGGGCGATGAAGCGTTCTACGAATCTCTCCGGGTCATCGGCTCGGTCGATCCAGGAGATGCCGCGGCCGTTCCAGGCGACGCCGACGCGGCCGAGCGGGGAGTCGAACTCCGCCCAGGCATCCGCCAGCCCGGTCAGGATCAGCGTCCGGCGGGCGAGTCCATCGGGCGCGGGCAGTCGCAGCCCGGCCAATTCGGACGCCAGGCGCTCGCTTTCGGGAAGGTGCGAACCGGTTGCGCGCGCGCCGCCGGCGGTGGTTCCGGAGCTGTTCATGCGGTCTTCTCCTTCGCGGAGCGATCAGCGGGGGATTGGGACGTCAGGTGGTCGCGGAGGCGCCCAAGGCCTCGATGAATCTGGGCCTTGACGGTGCCCTCAGGGCGGCCGAGGGCAGCGGCTATGTCCGACATCGACATCCCGTCGATGTGGCGCAGGATGATCGCGTCGCGCATGGGCGACGGAAGCCCCA
>JBKKBB010000127.1:0-8755 GCA_046714395.1 Candidatus Limnocylindrales bacterium
TGGCCAGCGCCGGCTGAGACGCCAGTGCGGTCGTTTGGGGAGGGTCGCGGCAAGGTGGATATCGGTTTCGTCGGCCTCGGGATGATGGGGCGGCCCATGGTCGAGCGACTGCTCGGCGCGGGCCATGCGGTCCACGTTCACAACCGTTCGCGAGGTCCCGTGGACGCCCTCGTGACCCTTGGAGCCACGCCTGCAACCTCGGCGACCGAGGTTGCAGGGCGGGCGGAGGTCATCCTCAGCGCGCTCCCGACACCCGACGCGGTGGACGAGGTCTACGCGGAACTTGCCGCGGCCGCTCAATCCGGCCAGGTCTACGCCGACCACTCGACCGTCCGTCCGGACCAGAACCGACGCTGGGCGGCGGTTCTCGCCGAGAAGGGCGCGGCGTACCTGGACGCGCCGGTTTCCGGTGGTCCATCCGGCGCCGCCGGCGGGACGCTCACGATCATGGTCGGTGGTGATCAGGCCACGCTCGACCGCGTCCTGCCGGTCTTCCAGGCCTTCGGGTCCACGATCAGACTGTGCGGCCCGACCGGAGCCGGCCAGGTGGTCAAGCTCGTCAATCAGTTGCTCGTCGGGGTCCACACTGCCGCGATCGCGGAGGCCGCGGTCTTCGGTGTCGCGCTCGGGGCCGATCCGACCGTTGTGCTCGAACTCCTCGGCAAGAGTTATGGGGGCTCAACCATGATGGTCCGCCATATGCCCCGGTTCATCTCCCGTGATTTCTCGGGAGCCACCCCCGTGTCGCTCATCCTCAAGGACCTCGGCCTCATTCACGACGAGGCGAAGGCGGCGGGCGTCCCGCTCCTCCTGGGCGGCCTGGCCGAGCAGCGATTCCTCGAGGCCACTGCCCGCGGCCTCGGTGGCGAGGACATGGCCGCGCTCGTCAAGCTCTGGGAATGGGCCGCCGGCGTCACCACGGGCCCGCTGGAATAGGCGCACGAGATGCCCCGATTCGCCGCGAATCTCTCCATGCTCTGGCAGGACCTTGATCCCTATGACCGGTTCGTGGCGGCCGCCGAGGCGGGGTTCTCGCGCGTCGAGACGCTCTTCCCGCACGAGCTCGACGCCGTCCGGGTCGGCGCGCTGCTTCACCACCTTCATCTCGACCTGGTCCTGTTTGACCCGGCGCCGGGTGATTGGGCCGGCGGTGAGCGCGGCCTGCTCTGCCTGCCGGGCCGCGAGGCCGAATTCCTCGCCACCGTACGCGACGCAATCGACCTAGCCGCGCACCTCGGAACACGGCAGCTGAACGCGCTGGCCGGGATTCTTCCACCCGGCGTCTCGCGCGAGGCGGGGGAGCGGACGGCCCTCGCCAACCTTCGGACGGCCGCGCCGTTGATCGAGGCGGCGGGCCTGATCCTCCTGGTCGAGGCGATCAACTCCATCGACATGCCCGGTTACTTCGCGGACACCATTGAGCGGGCGGCGGACCTCGTCATGGCGACGCACAGCCAGGCGGTCCGGCTCCAGCTGGATCAGTACCACGTGGCCATGATGGGCGACGATCCGATCGCCGCCCTGCACCGCCACCGGGAACTGATCCGCCACGTCCAGATCGCCGACCTGCCGGGCCGCCACGAGCCCGGCACGGGGAGCCATCCGATCCCGGAGTTCCTCGCGACCCTCGACGACATCGGCTATGAAGGCGTCGTGGGGCTCGAGTACCGGCCGCTCGGCAGCACGGCTGATTCGCTGTCCTGGCTGCCCGCCGACGCTCGCCGATGACCGCCGAAGCGACAAACGCTGAGGCGCTGGCCGCCGCCGCCCGCCCGCCGTTCGTCCTGCGCGGACGACTGCTCACGCCGCTGGCCGCCGGCGGGACCCTGTTCGAGGACGACGGGCTGGTTGCCGTCGATGGCGATGGAAGGCTGCCATTCGTCGGCGCCGCGGGAGCGCGTCCGGACCTCGCCACGGCAGCCCTGGACCTGCGGCCGCTGTGGCTCATGCCGGGCCTGGTGGACCTCCACGCCCACCTGCCCCAGTTCCCGAACGCCGGCCTCGGGGCCGGCCTGGACCTGCTGACCTGGCTCCAGCGTTACATCTTCCCGCTGGAGCGCACCTTCGATGGTGCGGCGGCCGAACGCCTCGCGCCGGTCGCCTTCCGGGCGTTCGCGGCGGCCGGGACCACCTCGGTCCTGCTCTATGGCGCGGTCTACGAGGCGTCGGTTGAGGTTGCCTTCCGGGCCGCCGAGGCCCACGGAATCCGGGCGGTCATCGGCAAGGTGATGATGGACCGGATCCGCTACGACGAGATCCTGCCGGACGTCGGCCTCCTCGAGGCCAGCGTGCGCCAGTCCGAGGACCTGTGCTCCCGCTGGCACATGCGGGACGGCGGACGGCTGCGCTACGCCGTCACCCCCCGCTTCGCCGTGTCGTGCTCGGCAGAGATGCTGGCTGCCTCCGCCGATCTGGCGGCACGGACCGGTGCGTACTGGCAGACCCACCTGTCGGAGGATCGAGGCGAGATCGCCGAGGTGGCCCGCCTGTTCCCCGATGCCCTCGATTACACGGACGTCTACGACCGCGCCGGCGGCCTCGGCCCGCGCACGATCCTCGCCCACGCCGTCCACCTGTCGGATCGCGAGCTCGAGCGGCTGGTGGCGTCGGACACGCGCGTCGCCCATTGCCCGGAATCGAACCTGTTCCTCGCCTCGGGGATCATGCCGCTGGCCCGCTATCTCGAGGCCGGCCTGTGCGTCGGCCTGGGATCGGACGTCGCCGCCGGGCCGGACGTCTCGATCTTCCGCCAGATGCGGGTGGGCGCCCAGGGCCAGGCGACCTGGCGGGTCATGGGCGGCGACGACCGACCCACCCTGGCCCCCCTCGACTGGCTTCGGATGGGCACGCTGGAGGGTGCGCGGGCGCTCGGACTCGAGGAGGCCACGGGCTCACTGGAGGCCGGCAAGGAGGCGGACGTCATCGCCGTGGATCCATCACTGACGGCCCCGCTCGGAGGTGATGACGTCGCGGATCCCGATGAGCTGATGAGTCGGCTCATCTTTCGGACACACCCCGACATGGTCCGGGCCGCCTGGGTTCGGGGCCGCCGGCTCGACGGGTCCTTCAGGGCCATCGCATGACGTCAGCCGACCGGCTCCAAGGCCCCGAGAAGGTCTGGCATTGCCTGTGCGGGTGGACTACCATCGCCGACAGTTGCGGAGGGCGCCCAGCCCCCGCCCGCAGGAGACCGTCCGTGTCGACGTGGTCGGCCAGGTTCTTCGCAAGTTCGGGCGCGGTCGCGAGAGCCCAAAGCCCCCATCAGTCGAGCCCTCCCGATGGAGTTGCCTGCCCGCCTGCCCAGTGGGAAGGGCAGCGCATCGTGTCGAACGGACGCGTCGTCGTCCGCGGGGAACCATAGGAGGGTAGGCGTCCCGGCGCGGTCCGAGCCCGTCCCGATCAGGGCCAGGCGCGCCAACTTGGTGAGGAGGGTAGGTACCCGGTGGATGGCATCGCGAGCTACTTCAAGTTTGCCGAACGCGGCACCAACTTCACAACCGAGATCCGGGCCGGGGCCACGACCTTCATGGTCATGGCCTACATCATCTTCCTGAACCCGGCGATCCTGTCGGCGGCCGGGGTTGATGTCGGCGCAACGGCGGCAGCCACCGCCCTGATCGCGGGGATCCTGACCATCGCCATGGGCGTGGTCGGAAACTTCCCGCTGGCCCTCGCGGCCGGCCTCGGCATCAACGCGCTCGTCGCGTTCGGGCTCGTGCTTGGTCGCGGCCTGTCGTTCGAGGGCGCCATGGGCGTGATCGTGCTTGAAGGCCTGCTCGTCACCGTGCTGGTGCTGGTTGGCCTTCGCGAGGCGGTCATGAACGCGATCCCCGGCTCGCTGAAGCGAGCGATTGCCGTGGGCATCGGCCTGTTCATCCTGTTCATCGGCTTCGTGAACGCGGGCCTGATCGGCGGCGGCGAAGGTGCGCCCCCGGTCCACTTCATCTTCCCGAACGCTCCGGGGCCGTTCGTCGCGCTGATCGGCCTGATCATCACGATCGGGCTGTGGGTGCGGAAGGTGCCGGGGGCCCTGATCCTGAGCATCTTCATCACCACGGTCATCGCCCTGATCGCCGGCGTCGCCAAATTCCCAGATCCGCTCTACACGACCCCATCGTTCTCGACAATCGGTGCGGTCAACTTCACCGAAGTGTTCGACAAGCTCGGGCTCTTCCTGGCGGTCCTGATCATCTTCTCGATCGCCTTGATCGACTTCTTCGACACGATGGGCACGCTCACCGCGGTCGGAAACCAGGCCGGCCTGACCGACGACAAGGGCCGGGTTGCGGGCACGGGACGGATCCTGCTCGTGGACTCGCTCGGCGCGGTCGCCGGCGGCCTGGGCGGGACAAGCTCAAACACGAGCTACATCGAGAGCGCGGCGGGCGTCGGCGAGGGTGGCCGGACGGGCTTCACGTCGGTCGTCACCGGCGTCCTGTTCCTGCTCGCCATCCTGCTCTCCCCGCTCGCCCTGATGATCCCCGCTGTCGCGACGGCGCCAGCCCTGATCATCGTCGGGTACCTGCTCTTCGAGCAGATCACCGGGATCGATGTCGCCGATCCGGAGGAGGGCATCCCCGCGCTGCTGGCGATGATCCTCATGCCCCTGACCTACGACATCGCCGTGGGCATCGGCGCCGGGTTCATCGCGTGGACCGCGATCAAGGTCCTCCGCGGGAAGCTCGGCGACATCCATCCGCTCATGTGGGCGGCCTCGGTCGCGTTCGTCATCTTCTTCCTGCAGAGCTGGATCGAGCCAATCCTGACGGGCTGACGCGATTCCAATCCCCCAGGGCAAACTGTGGCGCTCCGGCCGTCCCGGCCGGGGCGCTACGTCTACTCGATCAGTCCCGTGGAAGCCGGGATTCGGCGCCGAGGAGGAGGCCCCCAGATGACCGCCAGACCAGCCCCCGAGTCCTCCGCCATCGTCATGGGCGCGAACAACTACGGCAAGGCGAGGGTCCGCCTGGTCAAGGTCACGCGGACGCCCGGGCGGCACGTCCTCAAGGACCTCACGGTGCGGGTGGCGCTCGAAGGCGACTTCGTCGATGCCCATGTGACCGGCGACCAGTCCAACGTCGTCGCCACGGACACCATGAAGAACACGGTCTACGCCCTGGCCAAGGACCACCTGACGGGGTCGTCGGAGGCCTACGGCCTCGCCCTCGCCGCGCACTTCCTCCAATTCCCGCAGGTGGACCGGGCGACCGTGACGATCGCCGAGCATCGCTGGACGCGGCTGTCCGTGGGCGGAGTCCCGTCAGACCACGCGTTCATGCGGACCGGCGACCTGACCCGGACGGCCGTCGTGTCAACGACCCGCGACGGGGCGACGGTCGACGCCGGGATCGAGGATCTGATCGTCATGAAGACCACGAAGTCGGCGTTCGCGGGCTTCCCCAGGGACCGGTTCACGACCCTCAAGGACACAGACGACCGGATCATGGCGACGAAGGTCACGGCCTCGTGGCGCTATGACCGGACGGACGTCGACTTCGACGCGACCTTCGACGCGGTGTCCCGGACCCTTCTCGACGTCTTTGCCGAGCACTTCAGCCCGGCCGTCCAGACTTCGATCTGGCTGATGGGCAAGGCGGTCCTGGAGGCGCATCCCGCGGTCAGCCAGATCTCGTTCGCGCTCCCGAACCTGCACCACTGGCTGGTCGACCTGTCGCCGTTCGGGATGACCAACGACAAGGAGATCTACATCGCCACCACCGAGCCGCACGGCCTCATCGAGGCGACGATCCAGCGCTCGACGACCTAACAGCCGGTCGCTACGACCCGGCCAGACCGGACCTGGCCGAGGTGCTGCCGACCCATTGACGTGCCCAGCCAGCCCGATCTTCCGGCGCTTGGCCGCGAACCATTCCTCGTCCGATCGGGATGCCTCGGGTTCAAGGGCGCGCCAGGTTCGACCGCCGTCGTCCGGGCGGACGTGATTGGCCGAACCGGTGGACGTCAGAGAAGCCGCCGCCGCGGCCCCCTAGGATGAGGGTCGTTCCCAAGAAGCTCGCAGGGGAGGGAACCTCGAATGAAGGACACGCAGAAGTCCCCCAAGCGCACCACCGCGATCGACAGGACGTCCAAGGGATTCACGGACGAGGAACGAGCCGCGATGAAGGCTCGTGCCCAAGAGCTGAAGGCGGAAGCGCGCGCGAACAAGAACAAGGCGGATGGGGAACGCGACGTGTTGGCGGCAATCGCCGCGATGCAGGAACCGGACCGGGCCATGGCCAAACGGCTCCATGCGATCGTCACGGCCGCCGCGCCGGACCTGTGGCCGAAGACCTGGTACGGGATGCCCGCGTACGCAACAGAGGGCACGGTCGTCTGCTTCTTCCAAAGCGCGCAGAAGTTCAAGACGAGGTACGCAACACTCGGCTTCAGCGACACGGCGAACCTCGACGAAGGCGCCATGTGGCCGACCGCCTTTGCGCTGACGGAGTTGACCGCCGCCGACGAAGCAAGGATCAGCGCGCTCGTGAAGAAAGCGGTGAGCTGAGGACTGAGCTCGCCTTAGTTGAGGCGATCGCAGTTGTCGATTGATCCGATCCTCATGCACGCGGGACGGGTACTAAGGGTCGGGATGAGGTCGGCCGTTCCCTATGATTCGGGACGATGGATATCACGAGCCTGGCCGCGCTCGTGTTCGGCGTCGCTGCGATAGGCGCCATTGGGTTCCAGGTCGCGTTGGGCCTCGGTGCGCCGTGGGGTGCCTACGCGATGGGCGGCACTTTCCCGGAGCGGTTTCCGCCGGCCATGCGCGTGGCATCGGTCGTCCAGGCGGTGGCGATCGCGCTGCTTGCCCTGATCGTGCTGTCGGCGGCGGGCCTGGCCCTTCCCTCCGTCGTGGAGGAGCTCCCGTGGCTCGTTTGGCTGCCCGTCGCATTCTCGGCCGTCAGCCTCGGGCTCGACGCGGCTTCGCGCAGCGCGGGCGAGCGGCGCATCTGGGTTCCGGTGGCGCTGGTGCTGCTCGCGTCCAGCCTGGCGGTGGCGCTGACCGGCGGCTGAGCGACGTCAGACCTGAGCCACGCCGTCCACGACCGGATCATGGTTGCTCGGCCCGAGGTCATCGGTGTCGGGCTTGCCGTGGCGGCCTACGCGGATGGCCTGGCGGTCCCTCCTGCCTCCGGATGTTATGGCGCGCCCGACAGGAGTCAAGCGTGGGCATGCCCACCTAGGATTCAAGCAGATTCCGATCGAGGGTGCTGGCAATTGGGACGCGGTGACGCGGAACAGCGCCTGATATAGGTCGGAATCGTGGCTAGCGCGAACGGTCCCCTGATGCCGCCTTGATGGCCCGGCGGATCCCCATCGCACGCGCAGCCGAGTGGCCGACCGCGAACCCTCAAGCGCTTGAAGGCGTTGAGGATTGACGCCGGTCGGGGAAGGCGCCAGCGTCCGTTGGCCACGGATCGCGACAGGTGGCCCACCGGGAAGGGGCCGGTCGGCACGTTGCCGCAAGAGCCAGCCTGAAGGATGCTCCGGGCGAGGCAGACCCGCCATTGGGTCACGGATGCCCATGTCACTGAGGCCAAGCATGAAACCCACCGTCAGCGGTCCCGCAGTTCTCGCCATCGTTGCGCTCGTCCTCGCCGCCTGCACCGGAGGCGGCCCAGGTGGAGCCAGCGCAGGAATTCCGTCAGCCGCCCCTCCCGCGAGCCAGGCGCCTGCCGCCGAGCAGTACGTCGCCAACGCGGGCGATTTCGTCGAGGCGGCCGACTGGGACACGGCGAAGACGGTCACGATCGACATGTCCGAGTTCGCCTTCACGCCCAAGGACATCACCCTCGAGGCGGGCCAGCCGTACATCCTCGAAGTCGTCAACACGGGTACCGTGAAGCATGAGTTCACGGCCGGGGACTTCTTCCGGACGGTGGCCACTCGCAAGGCCGAGACGGCCGAGAGTGAGGTGAAGGTGCCCTTCTTCACCGAGATCGAGGTCTTCGCGGGCAAGAAGGCCGAGCTGTTCCTCATCCCGCTCGTCCCGGGGACCTACGAGCTTGTGTGCGAGATCGAGGGCCACTATGAGGCTGGGATGTTCGGCACCATCACCGTCACCGGCCAGACGCCGACATCCCCCACGCTCGAGCTCGCCGATGTGGCCGCTGGCCCATGGCTCCAGGACGGCGCCGCCCTGGTGAAGGCGGCCGACTGGGACGCGAAGAAGACGGTCACGATCGACATGTCCGAGTTCGCCTTCACGCCCAAGGACTTCACTCTGACCGCCGGCCAGCCGTACGTGCTCAAGGTCGCCAGCGTCGGAGACGTCAAGCACGAGTTCACGGCCGGAGACTTCTTCAACTCCGTCGCCTTCCGCAAGGCGGAGGACGCCTCGGCCGAGTTCAAGGCGCCCGCCCCACGCGAGGTGGAGGTGTTCGCCGGCAAGACGGTCGAGCTGTTCCTGATCCCCACCAAGCCGGGCACCTACGATCTCGTGTGCGAGATCGAGGGCCATTTCGAGGCCGGCATGTTCGGCACGATCACGGTGACAGCCGCATCGTGAGCTGACTCCGTCGAACCTGCGATGCCCGTCACCTGAACCTAGGTGGCGGGCATCGCCTTGTTGGTCCAGATAACCTGTCAGAGACCGTGAATCGATGACATTCGGCCTGTCGGTCCGCGAGCGGATGGCCGTAGCCTCGACGAGTGACCATCCTCGTCATCCTCAACGACCCCCCGTACGGCACGGAGCGCTCGTACAACGGCCTCCGACTCGCGCTCAGCCTGGCGAAGCAGCCCGAGGTCGAAC
>JBKKBB010000128.1:0-15127 GCA_046714395.1 Candidatus Limnocylindrales bacterium
ACCCGCCAGACGGCCACGGTGTTCTTTGCGCTCCCGGCCGACGGTGTCCGATACACACTGAAACGGGTCATCCCGGACCGGTAGATCATTAGCTCGCCGTCGTATTCCCGGTACGGGCTGAGACCGACCTTGTCCGCGTACCAATTCCGCGCACGGGCAAGATCAGTCGCTGCGATCATCGCCGCGACCCCCGGACCGAGAGGCTCGTCGCCCGGCCCGGGATGAGACTCGACGAGGGACCAGTAATTCCCGTCGCCGTCGCGGAACCAGGCGTTCAGGTTGCCGGATTTGTCGTCCGTGGCAATCCCGTCGATCGTCTTGAGGTCGTCGAAGTCGTAGTCTTCGAATGCGAGGCCACGGCCGCGCAGGCGCGCCGTCTCGGCACGCAGGTCGTCGACCTGCCAGATCGCGACGGTGTTCTGTGCCGTGCCGGCGGACGTTGTCTCGTAGATGCTAAACACGGTGCCCTCGACCGAGTAGAGCAGGAGCCCGTCGAACTCCCGTGCTGGGAGCCAACCGATACGGTCGGCATACCACGCCCTCGCGCGAGCAAGGTCGGCTGCGGCCAGGCTCGGATGAATGGATGCTTCACTGAGCATGTTCTCGCTCCATTCCGTGGCGCCCGCCCGCGCCGCAGACTTCGGCGTTGGGTCGGGGTTGCTCTGCCTGAACACTAACGCCCCGAAGGCTGTTCCGTTTCAGGCCTCAGTTCCCGAGGTAACACGCGGCGACCACGACCTCAGGCCTTCGGGTACGCGTGGAAGCCTCGACCCGTCTTCTGGCCGAGATGGCCGGCCGCCACCAGATCCACGAGGACCTTGGGCGCCTTGAAGTGCTCCTGGCCAAACCCTTCATACAGGACGTTCATCACGTTCAGGCAGACGTCGAGGCCGATGAAGTCGGCCAGCTCGAGCGGGCCCATCGGGTGGTTCAGGCCGATTTTCGCCCCGCTGTCGATGTCGTCGGCCGTGCCGGTCCCTTCTTCGAACGCCCGCATCGCCTCGGCAAGGAGCGGCATGAGGATCCGGTTGACAATGAATCCGGGCCTGTCCGCCGAGACGATGAGCTTCTTGCCGAGGGCCTCGGTCAGCTCCCGGATCAGTGCCTCCGTCGCATCGGTCGTAGCCGCCCCACGGATCAGTTCGACCAGCGGCATGACCGGCACCGGGCTGAAGAAGTGCATCCCCACGAACCGCTCACGGCGGGCGGGCGAGACCGCGGCGGCGAGCTTGTCGATGGAGATCGAGCTGGTGTTCGAGGCGAAGATCGTGGCGTCAGGGGCAAGCTCGTCGAGCTGGCGCCAGAGGGCCTGCTTGACCTCGAGGTCTTCGAAGACCGCCTCGACGACGAGGTCGGCGTCTCGAACGGACGCCAGGTCCGACGTCGTGGCCACGCGCCCCAGGATCAGGTCCCGGGTCTCGGCGTCCAGCTTGCCCTTTACCACCGCGCGATCGAGATTGCCGGCAATCCGGTCCCGTCCGGCGATTGCCCGCGTGATGTCCGGCTCGTAGAGGGTCACCTGCTTCCCAATAGCCGCGTGCACCTGCCCGATGCCGTGGCCCATCAATCCGGCCCCGGCGACGAAGACCCGCTCGATGGACATGGGGAGAGCCTAGCAGCGCGTACAGACCCAGCGCCCTGAAGGCGCCTCAGCCGGGCTCCGGCGCATCCTGGCGCGCGAGGCTGCCGCCGCGAAGCAGGAGCCAGGCGGCGCCGGTCGCCGCCACCACGGCCGACACAAGGAAAGTCGCCGGATAGCCGGTCACCCCGGCGAGCAGGCCGAGGGCGGCCGGAGAGAGCCCGAACGCGACGTCGATGAACAGGGTCGTCGTGCCGACGACCGCGCCTCGCTCGGCCGGCGGGACACCCATCACTGAAAGCGCCACGATCGCGGGGAAGGTGTACGCGACGCCGGCCGCGAAGACGATCGTCGCGATCCACAGGCCGATCTCTGTTGGGGCAATCCCAGCGATTGCCATCCCGGCGGCGTTGAGGACGAGCGCCGTCCCGGACAGCCGCGCCGCTCCGATGCGATCGGGCAATCGCGCACCCACGATCCGCAGCCCGATGACGATGAGGGCGAACGCGGCGAGGTACTGCCCGACCCCACCGAGACCCAGGTCGTCGGCGAGCAGCGGCAGGAATGCGAAGTAGGCGCCCATGCCCCAGGCCCCGCAAAGGATGAGGAGCCCAGGGATGATCCCTCGCCGGTGGAGCAGCCTGGCCCCGTCGCCGCTCCGGCCGCGCGACTCCCGGGGCAGCGTCTCGGGCGCAATCCAGCTGAGCGCGACGGCGACGAGGCTGATGAGGGTGGCGCCGATCCAGATCGCCATGTAGCCCGAGGCGTCGAGCAGAAACTCCGCGAGGATCGGCCCGATGGCGACCCCGAGATAGAGCGCCGTCGAAATCAAGCTGACGGCTTCTCCGCGTCGACCTTCGGGGGCCAGGTCGGTTGAAGCGGCCACGCCGCCGACGAAAAAGACCGCCTCCGCCGCCCCGAGCAGGAGGCGCATCACGACCAGGAGCGCGAGCGAGTCGACGAGGAGGTGTCCGGCGGCCGCCACGACCTGGAGCATCGCCCCGCTGACAAGCATGATCCGGCGCCCCCGTCGATCGGACCACCTGCCCGCGAACGGCCGCAGGAGGAGCGATGACACGCTGAACGACCCGACGACCAGGCCCACCGCGGCAGCGTCGCCGCCCAGCGGACCGGCCGTGAACCTGGGCGTGGCCGGCAGGAACATCCCACTCGCCACGAAGAACCCGAAGACGGACGCGGCAATCCCGACAAACGCTGGGGTGATCAGCCGCTCGTCGCGCGCCGTGGCGACCCCGGGGTCCGGTGGCGTCTCGCCCGTCATCGCCGGCGCAGGCTGGCGAGCAGATCGTCCGCCGCCGCGAACGGATCGAGGGTGTGCTCCGCCACGGCCTTGACCGTCGCCTCGGTCGACGCGCGGCGCTCCGGCACCAGCAGGGCGGCCCGCGTCCGATCCCCGAGGACGGCCCAGACCTGCGCCCCGGCCCGGGCGAGGCGCGCCGAAGAGATATCCGGCCCGCGCCCGGCGGCGCGGTGTCGGTCCAGCGCGGTCAGCAGCGCGACGACCCCCTCCCCGGTTGTGGCGGTCGTGACAAGAACCTCCGGCCGCTTGGGCCGCGCCCGGTCCGCGGGTTCGCTGGCCACCCGTGCCACCGCGACGAGCATCGCCCGGAGCTGCGAAGCGGTCCGCTGCGCGCCCGGCCGGTCGCCCTTGTTCACCACCACGATGTCGGCAACTTCCAGCAGGCCTGCCTTGATTGCCTGGACCTCGTCGCCCATCTCGGGAGCCTCCAGGACCACGGTCGTGTCGGCCGCCGCGGCGACCTCGACTTCGCTCTGGCCGGTTCCGACCGTCTCGAGCAGGACGAGATCGAATCCACAGGCGTCCATGACGCTCGCCGCCGTGGCTGACGTCGACGCCAGCCCGCCGGCGTGGCCCCGGGCCGCCATGGAGCGGATGAAGACGTCCGCGTCCGAGGCGTACGACTGCATCCGCACACGGTCGCCGAGAAGCGCACCGCCGGTGATCGGGCTGGACGGGTCCACGGCAATGACCCCGACGCTGCGGCCCCGCGTCCGGACCTCGGCGATGAGGGCAGCCACAAGCGTGGACTTGCCGGCGCCCGGCGCGCCCGTGATCCCGACGATGTGGGCCTTGCCGGCTCGTGGGTAGAGCAGGCGAAGTGCCCCCTCGGCCACGGGAGTCCGGTGCTCGACTCCGGTCAGGAGCCGCGCCAGGGCCAGGCGATCCCCCGTCATCGCGGCTTCGGACAGCTCCCGGGCACGGTCGGCCGGGTCCGTCGCCTGCACGCTGGGCGTGCTCACCTCAGTCGCGAGCGCGAACGTTGGCGCGCAGGAATTCTGCAACCGCGGCGATCGTCGTGCCCGGTCCGAAGATCCCCGCCACTCCCGCCGCGCGCAGGTCGGCCGCGTCGTCGTCCGGGATGATCCCGCCCAGGACGACCAGCACATCGGTCAGGCCGGTCTCCTGCAGCACGCGGCAGATCCGCGGGACGAGCGTCATGTGGGCACCCGACAGGATCGACAGACCCACGACGTCCACGTCCTCCTGCAGCGCAGCCGTGGCCACCATCTCGGGCGTCTGGCGGAGACCCGTGTAGACCACCTCGAAGCCCTCGTCGCGAAGGCCCCGGGCGAGGACCTTGGCTCCCCGGTCGTGGCCGTCCAGTCCGGGCTTGGCGATGAGCACCTTGATCGGGCGATCGGTCATGCCGCGGACTGTACCGCACGAACCTCGGCCCGCGTCGCAACGTCGGAACGCGCCCGTGCCTTGTCCGGCTCGCGCGGGTCGCCCGCGTCGCCCGCGTCGCCCGCGTCGACCGGTCGGTCCGGCGGGCGTCGGTCACAGGATGACGAGACCATCCCCGCCCGGATCGAGGCCGCGGGCTAATGCTGCGAGACAAGGACGTGTCCCGATCGGAAACCGCCGACCGAGCTCGGGCACACGTGCGATGACCGCTCGGTTGTGGCGCGTGTCTGCGACCAGGAGGATGGCCCGTTCGACGCCAAGGTCGCGCTGCTTGCCGGCGATGCCGCGTTCCAGGACCTGGATATCGTCGAGATGCGTCTCCGCCTCGACAAGGACCTCGAGATGATCGCCCTTGATGAGGGCGTCCGCGCTCCGACGATCCCCTTCGATCGGCATGGGAACCTCTGTACGCCATCTAAGCCGCGGGCCGAGTCTCGACTGAAACCGCGCGAGGAGTGCCAGGTGGGCCTTGTCACGCACCGGATCGCCGTCGGGATGGAGGGACACGCTCAGCTCGTAACCAAGGATGGCCGCAAGACGCGCGGCCATATCGATCGTCAGGGCCGCCGGTTCACCCCGCTCGGCCCGGGCCACACGGGCGTGACCGACGCCCGTGCGCCGCGCGATCTCACGAAAGCTGAGGCCGCTTGAACGGCGAGCGTTCGACAGCCCTTCCGCGGTCCGCTGTCGGAGCATCCGCCCGCGGCGTGCACCTCGTTCAGCGGGAGTTTCTCGGATTGCCACGATCAGAGCATGGCGGCGGCCGATTATCGGTCGCTCACCTTACGGGATCCGACCGCCGCACCGTCAAGCGCCGACCGCCGCGAGGGGAGGGTGGATCGGGAATCGACCGTCCGACGAAGGACGGGCCTTCCGAGCACAGTGGGATGGCGGCTCGGCCGTCAAGTGGTCCATGCACCGACCGTTGGACGCCAGACAGTTCGTCCGTGGCCCAGGAAGCGCCCGATCTTCGTCGGATGGTCGACAGGTCGACCGCCGGAGCAGCACGCGCCGGCTCAGGAAGCGACCGCCGGAGCAGCACGCGCCGGCTCAGGAAGCGACCGCCGCACCGTCAAGCGCCTGCGGGGCGACGGTCAAGGTGGCTGAAGAACTCGGCGCGGGTTCGATCGCGGGATCGGAACAGGCCCAGCACGGCGGAGGTCGTCATGACGGTGCCGGGCTTCCGGATGCCGCGCATCACCGCGCACAGGTGGTTTGCCTCTACCACGACGCCGACGCCCAACGGATCCAGCCGCTCGTTGAGGAAGTCGGCGATCTGCTGGGTCATCCGCTCCTGGATCTGCAGGCGCCGAGCGTACATCTCGACAATCCGGGGGATCTTGGACAACCCGATGACCCGCCCGCGCGGGATATAGGCCACCGATGCCGTGCCGAAGAACGGCAGGAGGTGGTGCTCGCACAGTGAGTAGAACGGGACGTCCTTGACGACCACCATCTCGGAGTAGTCAACCTCGAATATCGCGCCGTTGACGAGCCGTTCGGGGTCAACGTGGTAGCCGGCCGTCAACTCCGCATACATGCGATGGACGCGGTCTGGAGTGCCGATGAGTCCATCGCGGCCGGGATCCTCGCCGATCTCGGTCAGGATGTCGCGAACCGCCTCTTCCACCCGCCCGTGGCCGTGACCATCGCCCCGCAGGGTGCCCGAACCCTCGATCGGGGCCGCCAGCGCGGCCTCGTCCGATTCGCCGATTTCTGTCTCGATCTCGGCAACGAGTTTCCGGACGGCGTCGGGCAGCAGGTTTTTCATGCGCGGATCATCTCACCGTCGCGCTTGATCTCGCGGCCCGGAATCGGCCCGTGGGGACGGCCTGCGGCCCCGCCAAGCCACGCCCGGGCGTTCTCGCCGAGCGAAGGTCGGTGGTAGCCGCCCTCCTGAAGGATGACGAGACGGCGGCCGAGGCTCGCCACGCGTCGGCCGACCTCGTGATACACGGACGTCGTAAGGGCGAACGTTCCAATGGGATCCAGCCGGTACGTGTCGAAGCCGAGCGACACCACCACGACGCTGCCGGGCGTCTGTCCGATGGCGTCGATGGCCCGGTCGATCGCCTCCAGGTAGGAGTCGTCATCCGTGCCGGCCGGCATTGGTTGGTTGAAGTTCGCGCCGGCGCCGGGACCTTCGCCGCGCTCGTCGGCATACCCGAGGAAGAACGGGTACAGGTGCGCCGGATCGGCGTGGATCGAGGCGTACAGGACGTCGTCGCGCCGCCAGAAAATCTGCTGTGTGCCGTTCCCGTGGTGGACGTCGACATCGAGGATCGCGACACGCTCGCCGGTCCGCCGGACGATCGATTCCGCCGCGATGGCCGCGTTGTTGAAGAAGCAGTAGCCGCCGGCCATCGATCGTGCGGCATGGTGTCCCGGTGGGCGGCACAGGCCGTAGGCCGCCTGCTCGCCGCCATCCACAACCAGATCGACCGTCGTGAGGGCGACATCCACGGCACCGCGGGCCGCCGACCAGGTCCCTTCCACCAGCGGGTTGCTGCTGTCGAGGCCATACCAGCCGGTGCGACCGCCGATCGCCACCGGCACCGGCCTGCGGGCAATCGCGTCGGCGCTCATGCCCTCGAACATCGCCCGGACCGGATAGGTGTCCGCGACCAGGAACGACCGATCGATCCCCTGGCGGCGTATTTCGCTCCAGGCTGTTTCGACGAACCGAACGAGGCCTTCGTCGTGGACCGCCAGGATCGGTTCGGGTCCATGATCGGTAGGCGCGACAAGGTGATAGCCGCCGTCGGCCTCCAGCGTCGCCCGGATTCGCTCGGCACGCTCGGCGACCTCGTTGGCCGGAATCGCAATCCCCAGGTACGTCTCATGGGTGACGTCGTGGGTCAGGTGACCGGGCGTGTAGACGACCTTCATGGGCGGCATGCTACCCCGCTCGCTGATCGAACGGCCGCGCCCGCTACGATGGGCCGCGATGGGCAAACGACAGCGTGGACTCCGCCGCTCGCACGGTTCGACCCCGGACGGGTTCGCCGCCCTGGTGGACCGTGCCGTCGCCTCGATCCCGTCACCATTCAGGGAGGCACTGACCGAAGTCGCGATCGTGCTCGACGACTGGCCCTCGGACGATCAGCTGCTCGACAACGGGCTCTCGCTGGACGACGACCTGTACGGCCTGTACGAGGGCGTCCCCAAGACCGAGTGGCAGTCGGACTGGCTGATGGTCCCGAACCGGATCACCCTGTTCCGAATGCCGCTGCAGGAAGATTTTCCCGACCCCGATAAATTGGCCGCCGAGGTACGAATCACCGTGATCCATGAGCTAGCCCATCACCTCGGGATCGACGACGACCGCCTGGACGAGCTGGGCATCGGCTAGCGGTGCCGGGTCCGGCCGGCCGAGGCGGGCAACCGAGGCGGCAGGACAAGGTCAGACGAGCGGGCCCGCAGCAGCGAGAAACTCACCCAGCCGCGAGACATCGACGTTGCCACCCGACAGGACAACGGCCACGGTCTCGCCGGCTCGAAGTGGGACACGACCGGTCAGCGTCGCGGCGAGCGCCGCCGCCCCCGCGGGTTCCACGACCTGCTTCATGCGTTCCATGGCGAAGCGCATGCCACCGAGGATCGTCGCGTCGTCGATCAGGATGACGTCCTCCACCAGTGCACCGATCATCGCCAGCGGCAGCTCGCCGGCGAACGGCGCGCTGAGACCATCCACGACGCTTCGCGACTGGACCGAAACGGGCGCACCTGCCGCGAGACCGAGCGTGACCGCGTTGCTCCCGGTCGGCTCGACGCCGTACACGCGCGCGGCCGGTCGCACGCCCCGGATTGCCGCGGCGACCCCGGAAATCAAGCCGCCGCCGCCCATCCCAACGACGACCACATCCACGTCGGGCAGGTCGTCAAGGATCTCCAGCCCCGCCGATCCATGACCGGCAATCACGTCGGGGTCATCGTAGGGATGACAGAACACGAGCCCCTGCTCGTCGCGAATCCGCTGCATCACGCCGAATGTCGCGCCAACGTCGTCGCCTTCCATCACGACCCGCGCGCCGTAACCGGCCACTGCTTGAACCTTTGACGGATTGGCTCCCGCCGGCATGACGACCGTGACCGGCACGCCGAACGCGGCCCCCGCAAACGCATAGCCCTGCCCGGCGTTGCCGGCGGACACGGTGATGATCCCGCGACGACGCTCGTCCTTGGACAGTCGGGCGACCCGAGCGGTCATCCCGCGCGGCTTGAAGGAGCCGGTCTTCTGGAGGTGTTCGGCCTTCAGGTAGAGCCGGTCGCCGGCGATCCGCACGCCGATCGCGGCCAAGATCTGGCGAGCGGCGGCGGTCGAGCCCAGCATCGGCGTGCGGTGCACGCGTTCGGCCACGATCGGCCGAACCGCCCGAATGTGCGCGAGGTCGACGATGTCAGGGGTGGGCATCGCCGGAGGATACACAGGGACACACGACTGTGATCCGGATTACTTGCGTAATTGCGCAAACGCTGCAATACTCAGTTGGACATGGCCACAGCACCCGCAGTCACGAACGAGGATGCGTACCAGCGAACGGCCGTCATCGGCCGGGCTCTGGCAGATCCGAAGCGACTGTGCGTGCTCGAATCCCTGGCGGACGGAGAGGTATCGGTCAGCGATCTCTCGTCGCGCGTCGGGTGCCAGGTCCCCAACATGAGCCAGCACCTGGCCGTCCTTCGATCGGCCGGCCTGGTCACCTCGCGGCGTGATGGCAACACCGTCTACTACCGGCTTGCGGATCCACGGGTCCTCGAGGCCTACCGCCTCATCCAGAAGATCGCTCGCTGATGGCGAGCGCGATGTACCCGCCGGGCGGGAGAAAGGACCACCGATGGCGCTGATGCACGCCACGGACGCCACGTTCGAGGAGCTCGTTCTCAAGGCCGACAAGCCGGTCATCGTCGACTTCTGGGCCGCCTGGTGCGGACCATGTCGGATGGTCGCGCCGGAGCTCGAGAAACTTGCCGTCAAGTACGAGGGCTCGATCGACGTGGTCAAGGTCGACGTCGACGCCAACCCCCAGACGCAGCGTGCGTTCAACATCATGAGCCTGCCGACGGTCGCGTTCTTCGCGCCCGGCAAGCAGCCCATGGGTGTCGTCGGTTTCCGGCCGGCTGAGCAGCTCGAGGCCCAGTTCGGGCTCGCGGCGTATACCGCGGCGGCGACGCCGGAATCCTGATCACGAGGACGGGTGAGCCGTCCGACAAGCGCTCCTCCAGTGCAACGACCCCGGTTCCGCCGGGGTCGTTGTGCATCTCGGGGTCGTTGTGCATCTCGGGGCGTTGTGCATCTCGGGGCGTTGTGCATCTAGCGAGCAGCCGGTCCGGCGCGACGATGAGCGGCCGCGAACCAGGCGACCAGGCGATCCCGCGCGTGATCGTCCAGGGTCGGCGGGCTGAACCGAACCCAATCGGGCCCGAGCTCCGAACCGGCGACGTCGGGCGTGCGCAGGGCCGCTGCCGCGATCTCCGTCCCCAGCCGGAACGACGCGCTCGCGCCCTGAGCAATCGCAAATTCCTGCCCGTTCCAGCTCCACGTCTGGCGGTCGATGTGAATCTCCGCCGTCGGGGCCGGGTCCAGCGTGGTCCCCGCGGCCGTGAGCGCGGCGATGATCGCTACGGCGACCGGCATGCCGCCGCCCCCGCCGCCGCCCGGGGCGGTCACCCGACGGTTTCCAGGATTGCCTCGAGATCTGGGGCGTGTTCGGCGTAGTGGTCGATGGTTTCGTCGACGAACGTCTTCAGGTTTGCCGGGTGCTTGACCCAGCGTGACTCCGGCACAACGGTCAGGTGGCCGCGCAGATCGCCGGGCACCGACGCCAGCCGGCTGCGCACTTCTTCCAGCGGCAGGGCGCGCCACTCGGCCTGAATCTCGTCGTTCATGGCGTCGCCGCGCTCGTCCCAGAGGGCATCCAGGCGCGCCGCCGATGCGCTGGTCTCGCCCACGGCGAGGTCCTTGGCCACCGCCAGGGCCCAACCCTGCCATGCCACCAAGTGCGCGATCAGGTCTCGCGCGGACCAACCGTGGGCGCCTTCCACGGGCTCGCTCATTCGTTCATCAGGGATCGCAGCCAGGGCCTCGAACGGCCGCCAGGCCTCACGCTCCTCTTCCAGGAACTCGAGGGCATTCAGATACACGATGAGACTCCTTCCGATCCAGGTGCGGATGGTTGATCAGACTGCGACGGGCTCCCGATACTCGCCGAACGCGGCGCGCAGGACCGCGCACTGCTCGCCAAGCGTGGCGTAGGCCTCGGCACACCGGATGAACTGCGGCATGAGGTTGGAGTCGCTCGACTCCGGCCGAGCGGCTGCTGCGCGCAGGCCGGCCAGGGCCGATGCCACGGCCTCCGCGTCACGCTCGCGGCGGGTCCGGCCGAGACGGTCCAGGTGGCGCTCAAGGGACCCAGCCGGCATGGACAGGACGGGCACTCTCGTCACCTCGGCCGCATCGACATGTGCGTTGACGCCAACGATTCTCCGCTGGCCCTCGTCAAACTCGCGCTGGAAGCGGTAGGCCGCGTCGGCGATCTCCCGCTGTGGATAGCCATCCTTGACCGCGGCGACCATCCCCCCGCGCCGGTCGATCTCATCGAGGTACCGCCAGACCTCTCGCTCCACCTCGTTGGTGAGCGATTCCACGAACCACGAACCTCCCAGCGGATCCACGACCGACGCGACACCGGTTTCCTCGGCGATGACCTGCTGCTGGCGAAGGGCCAGGAGCGCTGCTTCCGCCGTCGGCACGGCGAGGGCCTCGTCATAGGCGTCCGTGTGGAGCGACTGCGTGCCGCCAAGAACGGCGGCGAACGCCTGGATGGCGACCCGCGTCAGGTTGTTGAGCGGCTGCTGGGGGGTCAGAGATACGCCAGCCGTCTGGGTATGGAAGCGCAGCCACGTCGAGCGCTCGTTCTCGGCCTGGTAGCGCTCCGTCATCAGCTTCCACCAGATCCGACGACTGGCCCGGAACTTGGCGATCTCCTCGAAAAAGTCGCTGTGGGAGTTGAAGAAGAAGCTCAGGCGAGGCGCAAAGTCGTCCACCCGCAACCCGCGCGCCAGCGCGGCCTCAACGTAGGCCATGCCGTCGGCGATCGTGAAGGCCAACTCCTGGACCGCCGTTGAGCCGGCTTCGCGGATGTGGTACCCCGAGATTGAGACCGTGTTCCACTTCGGCAACTCGCGGGTACCGAACTCGATCGTGTCGGTCACCAGGCGCAGCGACGGCTCCGGCGGGAACAGGAATTCCTTCTGGGCCACGAATTCCTTGAGGATGTCGTTCTGGATCGTGCCCTCGAGGGCCGCTCGCGGGAAGCCGGCCTTCTCGGCGGCAACGATGTACATCGCCCAGATCGGTGCGGCCGGCGCATTGATGGTCATCGACGTCGAGACCCGGTCGAGGGGCAGGTCGGACAGGAGCACCTCCATGTCGGCCAGTGAGCTCACGGCCACGCCGCACGTTCCGAACTCGCCTTCTGCCTCCGGGTCGTCCGTGTCGTAGCCGTACAGCGTCGGCATGTCGTAGGCGATCGAGAGACCCGTCTGCCCGGCCGCGAGGAGCTGGCGGAACCGGGCGTTGGTGTCTTCCGCGGCGCCGAACCCGGCGAACATGCGCATCGTCCAGAGTCGCGAGCGATAGGCGGTCGGATGGATCCCGCGGGTGAACGGCGGATCACCCGGCAGGCCGATGTCTCGTTCGGCGTCGGCGTCATCCCAGCGCCCCGGCGCAAGCGGATCGCCATGGTGGTCGACGACGGTCGGGCCTCCGGGCCCAGTTGGTACCGCACCAGGCATCGCGTCGAGGGACCAGGGGCCATAGACCGGCTCGAGCGGGATGTCGCCCATGGTCATGAACGGATCGTTTCTCTCGGGTGCCCGGGCACGGGCCGGGTCGAGGCGCTCGACCCGCCAGGCGGCTCTGCGGGCGGCCCAGCGTTCCGGCGGGACGGTCATCTCGGCGGCGACTCTAGCACGAGCTCACCACGTGGCCGAGGCCGAGGCCTCGGTCGAGGCCGCCGCAGCCGGCACCGGCGCCGCAGCCGACGATCCGACCGAAGCCGCGCTGGCCACCGCCAGCTCCACCAGCGTGTCGTGAGCCGTGCGTGACGCATCAGGAGCCACGGCCGTCGCCGCCAGCACCGCGCGCACCAGAGGGCCGTCCTGCCAGACGACGACGCTCTGGAGGGACAGCCCGTTGAGCGTGTCCAGCCTGAAGGTCTCGCCAACGCCCTCAAATACCGGCCGACTCGTCTCGATCTGCTCGGTCCGCTTCGCGGTCCGCGCCCCGATCTCATAGAACTCGGCGATCCAGCTGGCGGGGAGGTCGCGATCGACGAGACCGAATATCGCGCTCGTGATCGCGTCGCCGCCTCCGCGATCCCAGGTTGCCCCGGCGAACCGGATGCCGGCCGTATCGTGGGCGATCAACGATCCAAGCGCACCTTCCGAGCAGTGGCGCCCCGAATCCAGGCCGGTCGGCGGCGCGTCGTCCAGCGTTGCCGGCAGGCGCGCCTCAAGCTCCGGGTACGCGCCCGGTGCGCGTCCGTCAACACCGCAGGGAGCGTCCGGATCAAAGCTCGGTGGGCTGCTGCCGCCGCAGGCACCCACGACCAAGGCGAATCCGAGCGCAACCAGCGCGAGCACTCGGCTCGTTCCGGGAAGGCGACCGGTCGGGAATTCTGGGGCCATGCGGCCAGCCTAACGCCACACACGGAGGAGCGCCGCAGCCGGCCAGAGGCAACGGTACGGAGGTCCCGGGACTGGTGCGCATACGCCAACGACCATCGGGCTGCGCCACCCGGAACGAGCGGCCCATTGCCGCTCAGGTTCGGCGCGGCGTACGTTGCGGGCACGCCGTAACGCGATGGCTCGGGGCACTCGAGGTGTCGGCCACGGATGTTCGATCGGACGCTCGAGCCGACCTGGTCGGCAGCGAGGGATCCCGATCGACGTCACGAGCCGAGTAACCAAGGTCGGCAATTCGGCCTCGATCCCAGGTCTCGCGTCTCGGCGGGAATCATCACTCCCGCCGCACATCGATCGCCTCCCGCGTCGTGCGAGGGGCGATCGTCCACGTTCAGCGGACGGGGGCGGGTCGTTGTCGCCGGACGACCCCTCGCCGATCCAGGTCGGCCTGCAGGGAGCGCGCTGCCGCGACGAGCTCGGGATCATGCGAAATCGTCCGTGCCAGCCAGTCGATATAGCTCGGCTCGAAGGCAGCGATCTCGCCGAGGGCGTGCCCGTGAAACTTCCCGAACTCAACCAGATACGTGGCCGCGTCCGCGATCGACGGGAGCGGTGCGGGGCGGAACCGCGGGTCCCGGGCACGAGCGAGCGGACCTGTCGGCTGCGAGGCGCGCGGCGGCTCCGAGTCGATGCGTTCGCCGCGCGGTGGCTCCTGACCCGGCGGCGAGGACGCCGGCCCGGTTCGATTGTCTCGAGGCCGAAAGGTATCCGTGGTATCCAATCGGCTCGTGACCGGGCGGCTCGGCCGTTCCTTCGGGGGCCAGCTCGACCTGCGCGCTGGGGCTGCCCCGTCACCGGGCGCGGAGCCGCCGGGCGATCCGGCCTGGAGTTGCTCGTATGCGCGATTGATCTCCGCCATCTTGCGCGTTGCGGCTCGAGCGGCCCCGGGATCCGCCCCCGCGACGTCAGGATGATGGACGCGGGCGAGTTTCCGCCACGCGGCCTTGATGGCTGCCTGTGAGGCCCCGACCGCCACGCCGAGGACCGCGTGCGGATCTCTCCTTGACATCCCTCGAGTGTATCGGCCAGCGCGGTTTGACAGAACTCGCCGGCGTGGCGTCCCCTGTATACGATGTCTTCGCTCGGTCTTGCTCGGCGAGCCGGCCTCGCCACCGCGCTTGCGGCCACTCCATTCGCCCTCGCCTGGCGATTCGCCCACGTCTACCGACGTCGGGCGGGCTACCCGCGGCCGAAGGCGCCGACCAGCGATCCGGCGCAGTTCGGGCTTCGCTTCGAGAACCGCGTCGTCGCGACCCCGGACGGACTGACACTTCCGGCGTGGTGGATCCCGTCGCCCAAGGGCGAGCGGGCGCCGGCGGTCGTGCTCGTGCACGGCTGGGAATCTGCTCGCCACCGGACGCTCCCGAACGCGCAATTCCTGCACGCCCTCGGGTACCACGTCCTGACCTTCGACGTCCGCGGCCACGGAGCGAACGAGGCGGAGACCCTGCCCGTCAGCACCGGTGAGTTCGGCATCGATGCGCTTGCCGCCGTCAGCACGGTGCTGGCCGATCCAATCGTGAGCGGGGTCGCCCTGCTGGGCCACTCGATGGGCGCAGTCGGAGCCATTCTGGCGGCAGCGGCTGAGCCGCGCGTGGCAGCCGTGATCCTCACGGCCACCCCGGCGGATCCGTACCGGCTCACTCGAGAGACCTTTCGAATGGCCCACCTCCCGATCCCGGACCCGATCGCCTATCCCCTGGCCTGGCTGACGACGCGCGTCTACCTCGAGCCCCGCGGCCGTGTTGCCGCCGACATCTCGGCGTCAAGCGCGATTCGTCGGTACACCGGTCCCGTCCTCGCCATCCACGGCACCGACGACCGGGTGGTGCCGTTCTCCCATCTGCAACGAATCGTCAGGGCCGCGGAGGCGGTTCGCGCGACCGACCCCGCCGCGGCGCCGATCAGTTCGCTCGTGATCCCCGGCGGCCAGCACAGTTGGCTATACGAGTTCCCGGCCTATCGCGGCACGATCGCGCGCTTCCTCTCGGTCGTGTTCAACGGGCCGCTCGAGCCAGACGTCGCGGCGGCACTGGCCGAGACCGTTGACGCACGGCGTCCCGACGAGCAGG
>JBKKBB010000129.1:0-7446 GCA_046714395.1 Candidatus Limnocylindrales bacterium
AGTCGGGATGGCGCTCCTGGCGATCACCTTCGCTGGGCGCAGCCCGACGAAGGATCGGTCATATGGCTACCTCCGTCTGGAGATCCTCGCGGCCGTGGCGAACGCCGTGCTCCTGCTGGGGATCGCGCTGTTCATCCTGTTCCAGGCGTGGCGCCGGCTGTCCGAGCCACCCGAGATCTCGTCCGGGCTGATGCTGGCGGTCGCCCTGATCGGGCTCGCTGCCAACGCCGTATCCCTGTACCTGCTCCGCGATGCCCAGCGCGAGAGCCTGAACATGCGCGGGGCCTACCTCGAGGTCATGGGCGACCTGGCAGGGTCGGCAGCCGTCATCGTGGCCGCCATCGTCATTGCGATCACGGGTTCGACGACCGCCGACGCGGTTGCCTCGGCACTGATCGCGCTGCTCATCCTGCCGCGCACTGTTGGGCTGCTGCGCGAGTCGACTGATGTGCTGCTCGAAGCGACCCCCAAGGGCGTCGACATGGGCCATGTCCGCGCGCACATCCTCGATGCACCCGGCGTCATTGACTGCCACGATCTGCACGCCTGGACGATCACGTCGGGAATGAACGTGTTGTCCGCCCACGTCATCCTTGCCGAAGGCGCGGATGCGGCGGCGGCGCTGGACGCGCTCTGCTCGTGCCTGTCGGACAACTTCGACATCGAGCACTCGACCTTCCAGCTCGAAACGGCAGATCGCCGCAGGCTGGAGCTCCGGAGCCACGTATGACGCCTGACAACCCATCCGATCACGCGGGGAGCACGATGCGCCACCTGATCCTGATCCTGTCGGCCGCTCTGGTCGTTGCGGCCTGCGGTGGCAGCGCTACGCCGACGCCGACCGGCGCGCCCACCGTGACGGCGGCGCCGTCGACGAGCGCGCTGCCGAACGTCCTGCCGATCTTCGTCTCGTCGGAGATCGTCGCGGGCAAGAACCGCTTCCTGTTCTCGCTCACCGACCGGGCCGACAAGGTGATTGCCGCCCCGGATGTCGCGGTCTCCCTGGAGTTCTTCGACATGGTCGCCGACGATACGAAGGTCGTATTCACGGCCGACGCCCGCTTCCTGTGGGCGATTGAAGGTGAGCGCGGCCTGTACGTGGCCACGATCGACATCCCGAACGCCGGTCGCTGGGGCATTCGGCTCACGGCGACGTTCCCGGACGGACGGACCGAGCAGGTCCGGGCGGACTTCGATGTGGCGGCCACCGGCGCGACGCCGGCGATCGGCTCCCCTGCGGTGTCGGTCGATACGCCGACCGCCGGCGACGTGGGCGGCGACCTGGCCAGGCTCTCGTCGGATCAGGCCCCCAACCCGGCGTTCTATACGCGCTCGGTCGCCGAAGCGATGGCGGAGAACCTCCCGTTCGTACTCGCCTTCGCGACGCCCGCGTTCTGCACATCAGCGCTGTGCGGCCCGATCCTCGAAGCGGTCAAATCGCTCGCAAGCGACTACCCAACGCTCACGTTCATCAACGTCGAGCCCTACAAGATGGTGTTCACCGACGGTCGGCTCCAGCCCGAGCTCGCCGACGGTCAGATGCAGGCTGCCGACTGGACCGTTGCCTGGGCGCTGCGCTCGGAGCCCTGGATCTTCGTCGTCGACGACAGCGGTCTCGTCACGGCCAAGTTCGAGGGAGTGGTCGCTGAAGACGAGCTGCGCGCGGCGTTCGATGCGGTTGCCCCGCTATCCGGGCGCGTCAGCGGCATCGTGGTCGCGGTGGACCAGCCTTCACTGACCGAGGTCAAGAGCTTCACGCTCCGAACCGCTGCGGGCGAGGAACTGGTCTTCGGCGTCGGCACACTGGACCTCACCGGCGGCGGCTTCAACGCCGGGCATCTTCGTGAGCACCTGGCCAGCGGCACCAGGATCGTCGTCGACTTCACGGTCGTGGCAGGACAGATGGTCGCCAGTCGATTGACTGACGGCGCCTGATCCCGGCGGACCAGACGGCGACGGCTGTCCATCTGTCGACCGCCCTGGTCGCGCCGCCTCGACCCATTCAGCGGGACGTTCTGCTCGCAACCGGCTGTGCGTCGTAGCTCGTCGCTGCCACCAGGGCGAGCGAGTCGATGAACGCCGCGTCGGCGTTGAGGGATTCGATCCGCCGGAACAGCACGCCCCGGGACTCCGCCTGCTCGCGGGCTCCGATGTCGATGTCGTAGAGGACCTCGAGGTGGTCGGCCAGAAATTGGACCGGCGCGACGAGGATGGACGTCCGACCGGCGGCGGCAAGGTCAACCACGAGGTCCGCGAGGTCTGGGGTCATCCACTCGCCGGGTTCGTGCCCCGCGCTCTGCCAGCAGAACTCCCACTGATCGGGCCGCAGATTCGCGGCCGTCGCCGCGGCCACGGCCGTCTCGCGGAGTTGGTTGATGTACTCGGGCTCCTGCTCGGCAACCCGGCGGGGCAGGCTGTGGGCCGTCAATAGCACGGCGACGCGCCCGCGCTCATCATCAGGCAGATCGCCGAGAGCGGATCGGATCCGTCCGGCAAGTGCCGCAATGAACGCCGGCTCATTCCACCAGGCGCCCGCCACGACGACCTCGGGAGAACGAGGCCCAATCGAGCCCCGAGCCGCATCGATGTCACGGCCGTAGCCGCCCATCAGGAGTGGCGAGTATTGCGGCGACAGGATGATCGCCACGACCTGACGGGCGCCGGCCCTGCCGAGGGCCCGCAGGCCGGTCTCGATCGAGGGTTCGGAAAAGCGCATACCAACCTCTACCGGGCGGTCCAGGCGGGTCGCCAGCGCCGCGGCCTGGAGCCGCGTGATCTCGATCAGCGGTGATCCCCCGATGACCCGGTATCGCCGGGTGAACTCCGTCACGAGATCCGGATCCGGCTCCCGCCCGCCACGGATGCGCGCCAGGTAGGCGGCAATGTCCGGAGTCTCCAGCGACTTGGGCGATCCGTATGTCATCAGGAGCACGCCCGCGTCAACCGGCAAGCCGCTCATGATGCCGCGCCGGCCAGCTGGCTCTCCCGGCTGGTCTCCTCGTGCACGAAGTCGACGAGACGACGAAGCACGTCCGGGTCACTGCCGGGCAGGACGCCGTGGCCCAGGTTGAAGACGTGGCCCGGACGCCCGGACGCTTCGGCCAGGACGCGCCGAGCGCCTGCCTCGGTCGCCTCCCAGCCGGCGAGGACACGCGCGCCATCCAGGTTCCCCTGGATCCCCCGGTCCGGTCCGATCCGCCGCCACGCATCCGCCAGGGAAACGCGGTGGTCAACGCCGACCAGGTCGCTGCCGCAATCGGCGATGAGCTCGAGGAGTGCGGACGTCCCGGTGCCGAACAGGATCACCGGCACGCCGTCCAACGCCCGGACGATGCGGCGGACATGCGGCTGAACAAATTCGACATATTCGGCCGGTCCCAGCCCGCCGACCCAGCTGTCGAACAGCTGGACGACCTGCGCGCCGGCGTCTACCTGCGCTTGAAGATAGGTGACAGCCATGGACGAAAGACGCTCCATGAGCTCGTGCCAGGCAGCAGGTTCGCGATACATGAACGACTTCGCCAGGGCGTAGTCACGCGAAGGGCGCCCTTCGATGAGGTAGCACGCCAGCGTGAACGGCGCCCCGCTGAAGCCGATGACTCCGGCGCGACCGTCCAGTTCTCGACGGACGATGCGAATCGCATCGAGCGTGTACGTAACTCCCTCGGGCTCGAATGGGCCCAGCGCGTGGACATCGGCTAGAGAACGGATCGGGCGTTCGATGATGGGACCCACATCGGGCTCGATCCGCAGATCGACGCCCATGGGCTCTAGCGGCAGCATGATGTCGGCGTACATCACGGCGGCGTCGACGCCGAGCGCTCGAACCGGCATCAGGGTCACCTCGGCACACAGTTCCGGGTTCTTGGCCAGCTCGAGGATCCCGAACCGCTTGCGGAGCGCCCGGTACTCGGCGAAGGTCCGTCCCGCCTGGCGCATGAACCAGACCGGAGTGGCGTCGACCGGCTCGAGCCGGCAGGCACGCAGAAATCGATCGCTCATGTCGTGGAGACCGAGGCGCCAAGAGCGTAGCTCGTCGCCGTCGTCATGCCGGCGCCCCGAGCAGCCGAACGATCTCTTCGATCGGGCGGTGCACGCCGAGGAGGATCGGCGTGTCGCTGACCGTGGTCCGTCGACTCTCGGTGGATCGGAGCGCCCGCACGAGGTCGCCGAATGCCGGAAGGTCGTCCGTCTCGTACGCCACGACGAAGTCCTGCGAATCGAGCCCGAAGGAGTACGCCAGCGCCTGCCGCACCATCGGGTACTGGTGGCCGACCTTCATGTGCTCGTTCATGATCTTCTGACGAGCCTCCTGTGACTCCAGGTACCAGTCGACGCTCTTCGTGAACGGATACACGATCAAATAGCGGGATCGCTCGCCATCAAACGGCGATTGTTCCTGCCCGGTCGGCTTGCGCACGTACTGCGATGGGCCGATTCGGCCGATCAGTGAGTGGCTGACGGTCAGCCAGCGGCCGATCCCACTCCCGAGGAGGGCCGCGGCTGATTCCTCGAGGGCGTCGACCGAGGGGGCGAATCGCCAGAGCAGGAGGTCGACGCCGGGCTCGATGCCGACCGACGAATAGGCGAAGGTCCGGACAGGTCCCTGCTCCGCCTGCCGCAGCCACGAGACGAGGTGCTCACCGTCGAGCCGCCGGGTGCCATCGTCGAGGCGCTTCCAGGCCGGATCCAGCCCCAGCGCGAGGGCGTGGACGAAGACACTGCCGCCGGTCGTCATGGTGTCTCCCTCAGCCAGCCGGCAATGTCGGCCGCCGCGTACGTGATGATGATCCCGGCACCGGCCCGGGCGATCGCCCCGACCGACTCGAGGATGGCGGCGCGCCGATCCAGCCAGCCTCGTTGACTGGCGGCCTCGATCATGGCGTACTCGCCGCTCACCTGGTACGCGGCGATCGGGAGGTCGAACCGGCTGCGGGCCGCGGCAATGAGATCCAGCCCGGGCAATGCCGGCTTCACGAGGAGGATGTCGGCACCCTCGGCGACATCCGCGGCCATCTCCCGCATCGCCTCACGGCCGTTCGCCGGGTCCATCTGGTATCCGCGCCGATTCCCGAACGCCGGTGCGCTGCCGGCCGCCTCCCGAAACGGGCCGTAGAACGCAGAGGCGTGCTTGGAGGCGTAGGCCATGATCGCGGTATCCACGAAGCCCGCGGCGTCGAGCGCAGCCCGGATCGCGGCGACCTGACCGTCCATCATGGCGCTCGGAGCCACGATGTCCGCGCCGGCCCTCGCCTGGCTGACCCCGGTCGCAGACAGCCGCTCCAGCGCCCAGTCGTTATCCACGCTCCCGGTCGCGTCAAGCGGCCCGCAGTGGCCGTGATCCGTGTACTCGCACAGGCACGTGTCGGCGATGGACACGAGGGGCAGGTCGAGGGCGCGAATGCGCTGAAACGCGTCCTGCACCGCCCCGTCGTCCGCCGATGCTTCCGAGCCCTCGGGATCCTTTGAACGGGGCAGGCCGAAGAGCAGCACGCCGCCGATACCAAGCTCGGCCAATCTCGCCGCGTCGTCGGCGGCCACGTCGGGCGAGACGTGCGCAGTACCCGGAATCGACGCGATCGGCTCCCGAACACCCGACCCGTGGCATACAAACATCGGGGCGATCAGCATCGATGATCGGAGGTGCGTTTCACGCACGAGATCACGGATGGCGTCGGTCCGCCGAAGTCGCCGCTGGTTCAGGAAACCAGATCTTGCCGCGGTTTCTCGGACCGCTGGTGCGAGCACACGAGGCGCGGCGGTCATGCGTCCGAACCGCCGGGGCGCGCCTGGGCTACCCGTTCGGTGGCGATGCCAGCCTTGCGCAGGGCGGCGGCCGCGACCTCAGCAAGGGTCCACGCATCAGGCGAACTCGAGACCGCGACGACGTCGAAGCCAGCGCTGCGCGCATCGGCAGCCGTCTCCGGCCCGATGCATACCGCCGGGAGGGTGAGAACATCGATCGATTCGCGGTCAGCAAGCCCGAGGAGGCCGCGGATTGTCGACCCGCTGGTGAATACGACGAGGTCGAGCGGCCCATCTCGGTGTGCCCGCCCGAGCAGGCCTGCGGACGAGGCTGGAGCCTCGACCGTCGTGTAACCGAGAACGTCCTCGACGATGGCCCCCCGGGCGCGCAGCATCTTGGGCAGCCGGTCGCCGGCCAGATTGCCGCGCACGAGCAGGACCCGGTCACCGATCGTAATCGGCAGCTCCATCCCGAGCGCTTCCGCAGTGCTGGTGGTGGGCTGAAACGTGACGTCGACACCGGCCAGCTCGAAGATCTGGCGAGTCGAGTTCCCGATGACGGCCCATCGGCTTGCCTCGAACGGGACGAAGACGCGCTCCGCGGCGCGCAGGACCGCGTACGAACCGTTCGTGCTGGTGACGACTACCCAGCCATAGCGACCGACGACGCGAAGGGCGTCATCGAGCTCTCCACCACCTGGCGCAAATTCGACGTCGATCGTCGGTACCGGGACAGGCGTCAATCCGGCTGCGCGGAGGGCAACGACAAGCTGGTCCGATTGCCCGTGGGTACGCGTGACGAGGATCCGCGGCGAAGTGGCGAGCGGGGTCACGGCGCGACCCGCAGCTCGGCGCCGGCAGCATCTGCGCGGAGCGAAGTCGCGAGGTTTACGGCGAGCGTCAAGCTTTGGTCGAGAGGGCCTGTCACACGGGCGAACTGAACGCTCGAGCCGTCAGGTGCAACGTGTCCGCCGAACAAGTCGAGCTCGCCGTCACGAATCCGGGCCAGCGCCCCGACAGGCGCCCGACAACCGCCTCCCGAGGCAGTCAGGAACGCGCGTTCGGCCTGCACGGCCAGCCGTGTCTCCACATGATCGATGGAGCCTGCAATGCCGAGCATCTCCTGATCATCGGACCGGATCTGGATCGCGATGGCACCCTGTCCGGGCGCCGGAGGAACCAATGCGGGATCGAGCCGCTCGGCGATTCGATCGCCAAGTCCGAGGCGATCCAATCCGGCGCAGGCAAGGACAAGCCCATCGCAGTCGCCGCGGTCGAGTCGACCCAGTCGCGTGTCGACGTTGCCGTGCAGCGGCCGAACCTCGAGGTCAGGGCGATGGGCAAGCAGGAAGCCCGTCCTCCTGGGACTGTCGGTCCCGATCCGGGCGCCAGGTGGCAGGGCGTCGATGCCCGCGGCAATCCCCGCCCGGACAACCAGCGCATCCCGAGGATCCGCGCGGGGGAGGTAGGCAGCAATCATGAGCCGCGGATCGACGTCAGTCGGCATGTCCTTGGCACTGTGGATCGCGACGTCCACGTTGTGGGCCAGCAGGGCTTCCTCGATCGCGACGACGAAGGCGCCCTCCCCCCAGGCGGTGTCGGGGCTGCGGGCATCCCCTGCCGTCTCGACCATGACCAGGGTCGTACGGGCCCCGACTGCCTCGAGTGCCGCCGCCACGAGCATCGCCTGCACGCGTGCGA
>JBKKBB010000130.1:0-5764 GCA_046714395.1 Candidatus Limnocylindrales bacterium
GGTCCTGCTCCGACTGCGAGCGGAGCGTCGATCGTCGGGCCGGACCGTTCCGCTGACGGCCGCCGCGGCCGCTGTCGTGGCGCTCGCGGTCACGACGATCTCGCTGCTGCGGCCAGCCTGAGGCGGATTCCGGCTCAGAGTCCGATGTGACAGGCCAGGACGAATCCGGCCATAAGGCTCACCGGGAGCCATTCCACCGGCAATCGCCGGTCGGCGGCAACCGGCAGCCCGGCGGAGTGATCCAGAAGATGCTCCACCCGTCGATCGGCAGCGTACGAGAAGGCGACAGGCCGGGGGCTCAGGTCCCCCTTGAGGAGGGCCCGGGCAATGGCGCTCGCGGTCGATCCACGCCGGATGGCGTCACCGTCCGCGAGGGTCTCGAGGTCGGTGAGACGGGCGAGCATCACCCGCCTCACACTGCTGGAGCGCCCGAACAGGCGGACCCATGCGGCCAGCGCGGCTGCTCTGAGCGGCGCGCGCGTCCGGCGGTGATGGTCCTCGTGATGGATCACCGCCCGAAGCTCATCCTCGGCGAGCGCCCCGACCAGCTCGGCTCCCACGAAGATGCGGGGCCGGAGGAAGCCGACCGCCATGGCGTCCACGCCGAGGCCGGGTGTGACCAAGCATGGTACGTCGAAGAGCATGACCGAGCGCGCCTGCACTGAGAGCGCCGCAGCCACGCGCCGAGCTTCCACGAGCTCGCGGATCGCCAGGCCGGCCCAGAGCAGGGCGAGGCCGGTGGTGCCGAGCTCGAAGGCGAGCATCGGATCGGTCCCGATCAGGTTGCCGAGCGTCACGCACGCAGCGAGTGATCCGACCGCGAGCGCGACCCATCCGCCGACGCCCCTGTTCATGCGCCCGTGTCGTCTGCCAGGGCGGCCAGTCGCTCCCGTGTCTCGGGATCCAGGTCTGCGAGGCGCACCGCGAAGTGCCGGAGGGCGGCCGTCCCGTAGCGGTCGACCAGGCGGTCCACGGCCTGCCTGCTGAGCTGATCGACGAGTTCTCCTTCCGGGGCGCTGGCTCGGTAGACGTACTGGCGGCCACGGCGATCCCGATTCAGCACACCTCGCTCCGCGAGGCGGCCCATCACCGTCATGATCGTGGTGTAGGCGTGGTCGCGGCCCTGTGCTGCGCGCAGGCCTTCAACGATGTCCGCGACGCTGGCCTCACTACGCGCGGCAACCTCGCGGACGATGGCCGCCGCAAGGGGACCCAAGACGTCCTCGAGCCCCGGGACCCGGGTCACGGCTGCCCCCGTTCACGCACGGCCGAGGCGTACCAGCGGCTGCGACGGACCCCTGACGCCGGCGCTCTGCCGAACGTCATGGTGCCGGCCAGGTGAGGCCGCGGTCGTCGGAGCGGAAGAAGTCCGTCTCGAGAGTCACCAACGCGATCGTTCGACCACCGTCGGTGAGCGCGATCGCAAGCGGCTGACCATCGAACGGAAGCGTCAACCAGGTCGCGCCGCCGTCGTCGGAACGGGCGAGGCCAGTGGGGCCGCCGGCCACGAGCGCCGATCCATCCGCCGTGGCCGCGAGGCTCGCGATCGGGTAGATCTCCGGACTGCCGATGGTGCCCCAGCTCCGGCCGCCGTCCGTCGAAGTCGCGAGGCCGACGGAGGTCACGCCGAACAGGCGCGGTCCGGACGGGCCGTCGACCGCAACCGGAAGGAGGACGTTCTCCTGCTGGACCTGCTCCCAGGTCCGACCGGTATTCCGGCTCTCCCAGAGTCCCCCCGTCGCGAGGTACACCCACATCCGGCCGGGGTCGCCGGGGTCGCGGGTGAAGCCGTGGATGTCCAGACTCGGCAGCGCCGCCGGGATGTCCTGCCAGGTTCGGCCTTCGTCAAGACTCTCGGCGAACACCTCGTGTCCGGCGATCACGATCGATCCATCTGCTGCCGGACCCATGCCCATCGCGTCGGAGCGCGTGCCGAGCGGCTGCCAGCTCCTTCCACCATCGGCCGAGGCCAGGATGCCACCGTGGTGACCGAACAGCAGCTGGTTCGGGTCGTCGCCGACGAAGGCGAGCGAGTGGACGTCATCTGTCCCGAGCGTGCTCCAGGCCCTGGCGGCGATGTCCGGCGCTCGGAACAGCAGAAGCAGACCGACACCGAGGGCGACGATGCCGACGATGACAGACCCCACGACCAGGCGCGTCCGGCCGGGACCTGCAGTGGAGCGGCTGGCTCCGGCGAGAGCGGGTCGCCCGGGAGCGGGTCGGCTGGCGGCGGACCGGTCCTTCGGGTGGCGTCGAGTCATGCGGCGCAGCGCTCACAGCGTCGAGCGCGATCGCGCAGTCGCCAGGCCAGCGTCGCCCCAAGGAGGGCGACGGAGGCAGCCCCGAGGAGCGGCTGCAGCGGCGCGAAGACGTTCAGGGCGCCGCTCACACCGAGGGCGGCCACGACCACCTTGTTGCAAATCGGACAACCGATCGCGAGGAATGCCGCGAGGCCGCCGAGCGTCACGCGACCCGCCCCCTGCTCGCCGGATTCGTGGCCGGACTGGTGCCCCGGGGCGCGAACGTAGGTCGCGATCAGCAACCCGATCAGCGGGGCCGAGGCCAGCCAGACGACGGCATTGAACGGCTCGGTCGGTGTCATGCGGATGAAGAACGGGTTCGGGATGACGGCGGTCGGCACACCGAGCAGCAGTAGCGAGCCGATAGTGCCGAGCGCCGCGACGACGAGGAAGCGGCGATCGAGCGTGGATCGCAGGGCGGTCAGGGTGCCGGCTTCGAGACGCGGCGCCGAGGTCGACACGCCCAGCAGTCTACTACACGAGCGTCGTTGGACGGAGCGAGCCTTCCATCGATGCATCGATGCCCACGCCCTCCGGCGACCCAGGCGCACCAAGCCCCCGGAAGGCGGCGAGGGCCTGCGGATCCGGGTTCGCCTTCCCTCCACCCCTCACCACCGAGGGTGATCCAGGCGGCGGCGCCAAGGAGAACGCGGCGATCCCCTCCGCCCGCAGCCAGTGCCGGACCCAGGGCGTGGTCGCGTCGAGGTTGACGGACGAAGCAGCCTCAGCCATTGGTCGCAGGCGGTTCCGCGGCTCGTCCCGCGGTCGCCCGGGGTGTCCAGCGGTCCGGCCCCTCCTCCACGGCCACCGCGAACGCCTCCAGGAGTCGCCGCGAGGCCGCCCCCACCTCCTCGATCGCGGCGTCGAACGCCGCCTGGTTGCGCGCCGACGGCCCCCGATAGCCGCTCACCTTCCGGACGTACTGGCGGGCCGCCGCCTCGATCTCACCGGTCGTGGTCGCCGTCTCTGACCGACGGAGAATCTTGATGCTTCTGCACATGCGGGTACGGTACCGCTGATGAGATCGCTGCGCCATGCCCGCCGCCCGGCCCGCCGCTGGTGGCCGACGCGGATCGGGCTCGCGATCGTCATCGGCCTGGCGCTTGCGGTCGTCGGCGACCTCGCGCGCGGTGGCGTGACGGCCATCTGGCTGCGCTACGGCGGCGCGGCCGCGTACGTCGCGCGGGGCGAGCGGGTCGAGATCCGGCCCGGCCACGTCCTCTACCTCGACTGCCGTGGACAAGGCTCGCCGACCCTCGTGCTCGAGGCAGGCATGGGCTCCGACAGCGCGACGTGGAGCCCGGTCCACGACGAGCTTGCGACCATCACCCGGACCTGCAGCTACGACCGAACCGGCCGGGGCCGCAGCGACGGCGGATCCGCCGGTGACCTCGACGGGATGTCGAGCGAGCTGGCGGCGCTCCTCGCCGAGGCCGGTGAGTCCCCGCCGTACGTCGTGGTCGGGCATTCGCTCGGGACCGTGATCGGCCGCGTCCACGCCGCGCGGGAGCCGGACGATGTCGCCGGCCTCGTCCTCGTCGACGGCTTCGATCCCGACATCTTCGACGAGTGGGTCATGCCCCTCCTCGGACCGATCCAGGACGAGTACGTCGGGCACACGGACGGGCTGTGGAATCTCGTGAGCTCTGTCGAGGGGATCGCTGTCGGGCGGAGCCGCGACCAGCTGGCGGCGGCAGCTGTCGCAGGGATCCCGCTCGAGGTCGTAATCGCGCCCAGGATCGATCCCCGGCTCGACGCGGCCACGAACGACCGGATCGCCGCCGCCATCGCCGCCGGCTACGAGGCGCTGTCGCCGGGTCGCATGACCCTCACCACCGCTTGGGGCGCCGGCCACATGGTCCAGTTCGACCGCCCGGACCTCGTCGTCGCGGCCGTCCGCCGGATCGTCGAAGCCATCCGTGACTGACGATCGCGGCGCCCCCGCGTGAACGTTCCAAGGCGCTCGATTGTTTGGCGACGGCGTCCTGTCTCGGCGATTGGGGCAACCGGCGCAGCTGGCCATCGCGGCCGGACCCATCGACGCCGTGCA
Organism: Candidatus Limnocylindrales bacterium; assembly: GCA_046714395.1. Taxonomy (GTDB): domain Bacteria; phylum Chloroflexota; class Limnocylindria; order Limnocylindrales; family CSP1-4; genus UBA5189. Next base: position 4,351 of record JBKKBB010000130.1, read on the forward strand.
CGTCGACCCGTGCCGGTGGCAGTCCGCGGCTCCCGAGGCTTTCCGCCACCTCCACGCCGAGGTCGAGGGGACCTTCATCGATACCGCGGCCCAGCTGGGACAGCTCGATCCGGGCGTTCCACCGGTCGAAGTGGACCTCGGCGGAGCGGCCGGTCACCGCCTCCAGATGACAGTTTCGCTGACCGTCGATATCTCGGCCTGCGACGGGGGCGAATACCGCCGCTGGGCGAACCGGGGCGGAACCGGACATCCCTCGGACGCCATGTCCCTGCCGGGGCGACGGACATCGCCTTCTTCGTCGACGTGGACCGCCAGGCGCTGTTCATCCGGGCCTCCGCCGGGCCTGCAACCTCCGCCGCCGATCGAGCCGAGATGGAAGAGATCCTCGCGTCGATCGACGTCCTCAGATGACCTCCGCCCGACCGCGACTCGCGAGCAGGCCGGGCGGCACCGGCCTCGACGGAGCCGGACCGCCCTGACGCCGGCCCGACCGGGGGCTATCCTCGAGTCGATGGATCGCTGGAAGACGATCGTGGAGCCGTTCCGGATCCACTCGGTCGAGCCCGTCCGGATGACGACCGTGCCCGAGCGCGAGCGGGCCCTGGACGCCGCCGGGTACAACCTCTTCAACCTGCACGCCGACGACGTTCTGATCGACCTGCTGACCGATTCCGGCACGGGCGCGATGTCGCGCGACCAGTGGGCAGCGATCCAGCATGGCGACGAGAGCTACGCGGGGAGCCCGAGCTGGTTCCGGTTCCTGGAAAGCGTCCAGGAACTCTTCCCGTTCAAGCACGTCATCCCGACCCACCAAGGCCGGGCGGCCGAGAAGATCCTGTTCTCGGTCATCGGCGGACCCGGGATGGCCATCCCCAACAACACCCACTTCGACACGACGCGCGCCAACGTCGAGGCCACGGGCGCAGAGGCGGTGGACCTCGTCATTCCCGAGGGACGCGACCCGGCGGCGATCCACCCCTTCAAGGGCAACATGGACGTCGAGGCCCTCGACGCGTTCATGACCGAGCGGACCGGCTCGGTCCCGGTCGTGTTCGTGACGATCACCAACAACTCAGGTGGCGGCCAGCCGGTCTCGCTCGAGAACCTGCACGCCGTCCGCGAGGTCTGCGATCGCCATGGCGTGCCGCTCTTCCTCGATGGCTGCCGGTTCGCCGAGAACGCCTGGTTCATCAAACTACGGGAACCGGGCCAGGAGGCTCGTTCAATCCCGGACATCGTGCGCGAGATCGCGTCCCTCGCCGATGGGATGACGATGTCGGCCAAGAAGGACGGGCTCGCGAACATCGGCGGCTGGCTGGCGATGAATGACGACGCCCTGGCCGAGCAGTGCCGCAACCTGCTGATCCTGACTGAAGGCTTCGTGACGTACGGCGGCCTCGCAGGCCGTGATCTC
>JBKKBB010000131.1:0-13849 GCA_046714395.1 Candidatus Limnocylindrales bacterium
GGCCTCGAACTTCCAACTGACCACCGCCACCGGAGCGCCGAAGGTGACCGTGAGCTCCCAGACGGAGAGCAATACCGTGCTCCTGCTCCAATTCGGGAGCCCGCTCGGTTCGGGCAAGTCGCTGACGATGACCCTGACCTTCGACATCGTCGATCCCGGCGGGGCGCCCGATCGACCGCTGCGGATCACACCCTCGCTCCTGGCGTTTCCGGTCTGGGCATTCGGGAGCGTCGGTGTCGCCGGGTCCAGCGTGCAGCTGGTGCTTCCGGCCGACTACAGTGCGACGATCGGTCGGGGTCCGCTCGTCGGACCGTCGAGCGACGATCAGGGCCAAGTGATCTACGAGAGCGGAGCGCTCGCGACGCCGGACACGTTCGTGGCCGACGTCCTTGCCGATCGCCCAGGGGCGCTGCTTGACGGTCGTCGTTCGGCGTCCGTCGCGGGGGGCACCGTCATCCTGCTCATTCGGTCATGGCCCGATGACCCCGACTGGCGGAAACGGGTGACGGAACTCCTGCAGCGGGGCCTGCCGGTGCTGGCTGAGGAAATCGGCCTCGCCTGGCCGTGGGATGCCGAGCTCGAGGTGCGCGAGACGATCGCAGGCTCGGAGGGTGGAACGGTGGCGGGGGCTGGGGCCGCGAGCGCGTTCGACGCTTCGACGGCCCGCCTCGATATCCCGTACACGGCGGACCCCTCGACGATCCTGCACGGCGCCGCCCACGGTTGGTTCAATGCTCGGCTGGTGGCCGACCGGTGGATCGCCGAGGGCTTCGCCTCCCTGTACTCGGAAGCGGCGGGGACCGCGATCGGCGTGCCCGTCGGGTCGCCCGAGATGACAGATGCCCTCGTCGCCGCGGCCGCGCCGCTCAATGCGTGGGTGCCGGGTGGGGCCGGGGACGACTACGGGTACGCAGCGTCCGTTGCGACGGCACGGGCGATCCTGGAGCAGGCGGGCGACGATGCACTGCGCCAGGTGTGGATCGACGCCGCGGCCGGCGTCGGTGCCTACCAGCCGATCGGCGCGCCCGTCACCGGTCTCGAGGGTACGCCGGAGCGAGGGCCCGGCCCAGCCGACTGGCGCTCGTTGCTCGACCTGCTCGAGGCGAAGAGCGACAGATCCTTCGAGCAGATCTGGCGATCGTGGGTGGTGCGTCCGGCCGATGCGCGATTGCTGGACGTCCGGTCCGACGCCAGGGCCCTGTACGACGGGACCGTCGCTGCCGCCGGACCGTGGGTTCTCCCGAGCTCGATCCGCGACGCCATGCGCGCCTGGGCATACGACGCCGCGACCGAAGAGCTGCTGGAGGTGGCCGAGGTCCTCGAGCAGCGCGACGACGTCGCCCGGGCGGCCGCAAGCGTGGGCCTCGCTCCATCTGACGCCATCCGGCGCGCGTTCGAGGGTTCTGCCGGCCTGGCGGCTGCCGGCGCCGAGGCCGTGACCGAGCGCGCGGTCATCGGGGCGTTCGAGGCGACGATCGCCGCGCGGCCAGTCGAGCCGGATCTGATCAGCACGATCGGCCTCATCGGCACGAACCCGGAGGGAGACCTCGAGGCAGCTCGAGCCGCGTTCGCAACGGGCGATCTGGACGCCACGGTCCGGCTCTCGGTGTCTGCCCGATCGACCTGGGCCGATGCGCCCGAGAAGGGTCGAGGCCGCCTGCTCAGCGCGGCCATGATTGTCTTCGCGATGGCGCTGATGCTCTGGCTGCTGGTGACGAGGCGTACCCGAGCCAACAACCGGGCCGGCCGGAGGAGCGCCTGACGGGCCGTACGGTACACTCGCCGCCGATCCGCCGACCGTCGGGGCCTGCCGACGAGCCGGCGGCATCGAATGGAGGCTCGAGAGCTGGTGGTCGGTGCGGTTGTGGTCCAGGACACGTCGCCAGGCGCGGTCGGATGACGCCCGGCTTGCGGACCCGTCCCTCGACCGAGATCCTGTCCGGAGACTCGGCCGATGTCTACTTCGCGCGCGCCGAGCGAGTCCTCCGACGGGAGGGGCTCGATCCGGTCGTGGTCATGGAGGTGTTCGCCCGGCAGGAAGCTGTCCTGTGCGGGATCGACGAGGCCAAGACGCTGCTCGGCACGGTGCTCGCCGATGCCGATCCGGCCGGGACCGTCGTCGAGGCGCTCAGCGACGGAGATCTGATCGGGCCGAAGGAGATCGTTCTTCGGATCACCGGGCGGTACCGGGCGTTTGGCCTGTACGAGACGGCCATCCTCGGCATGCTCGCCCAGTCGACCGGCTGGGCGACCGCCGCTCGCGAGGTCGTGGAAGCGGCGGCCCCCGAGCCGGTGATCTCGTTCGGCGCTCGCCACGTGCACCCGGACATCGTCGATGTCCTCGATTACGCGGCCATCGTCGGCGGCTGCGTCGGGGCGTCCACCCCTGCCGGCGCCCGGATGGCCGGCCTCGCGCCCACGGGCACGATGCCGCACTCGCTCGTCCTGATCATCGGCGACACCGTCAACGCGGCCCTCGCGTTCGACCGCGAGATGGAGCCCGACGTGCCCAGGATCGTCCTCGTCGACACCTTTCGCGACGAGGCCGAGGAAGCCCTTCGGGTGGCCGAGGCGCTCGGGGAACGGCTGTACGGCATCCGTCTTGACACGCCGTCGGAGCGCGGGCGCGTCACCGCGGACCTTGTCAAGGAGGTCCGCGCGCGACTCGACCAGGCCGGCCACGGACACGTCCGGATCGTGGTTTCCGGCGGCCTCACCCCCGAACGGATCCGCTACTTCAAGGACGCCTCCGCCCGGGTGGATTCGTTCGCCGTCGGGTCGTACATCAGCGGTGCCACTCCGATCGACTTCACCGGCGATCTCAAGGAAATTGACGGCCGGCCGATCGCCAAGCGGGGGCGCATTCCCGGGCGGACCGACAGTCCCCGGCTGACCCGGGTCGATCTGGCCGACTGGCGCACCTGACCCACGAACGGGCTTACGCGGCGGCGCGGCGGCGGGCGCGGGCGGCTTTCGGCAAGGGCGCGGCCTGGGCCGCCATCCTGGCAGGGGACTTCGTGCCACCATTTCCCGGTGGACGAGCAGGCGCCGCCCGACGATCGTGAGTCTGCCTACGTGCTGTTCCAGCGTGGCCAGGTGCTGATCCGCGATCGCCACTACGCGCAGGCCGCGACCGTGCTCGGGCGCGCGGATCGGGCGGAGCCCGGCAAGGGCTCGATCCTCGAGGCGCTTGGGCGGGCGCACTTCAACGCTCGACACTATGGCGTCGCCCGCGGGGTCTTCGAACAGCTTCTGGCCGTGGATCCGTCGTCGGCCTACGGCCACTACGCGGTCAGCCAGTGCCTGCTCAGGCTGGGCCATCGGGACCAGGCGGCGACGCATGCCCGGCTGGCCGCCGCCCTCGAGCCGGCGTCTTCGCTTTATCGCGGCGCGGCTCGCCGCATGCCGCGCCGCATGCCGCGCCCGATCTGTCGGCCGGATCCGGGGGACCCCGACCGGCCCTAGGCCGACTCGGTCCGGCCCGCGCCCGCGGGCCGCTCCATGAGCCGAGCGAGCCGGAAGAGTCCCACGAGGGACTTCGCATCGGCGATCTCGCCCCGTTCGGCCATCGCAACGGCTTCGGCCCACGGCACGTGCTCCAGTTCCAGTCGTTCGTCCGCGTCCGGACCGAGGCGATCGCCATGGGCCGGTGTCAGATCCCGGGCGAGGTACAGATGCATCAGTTCCGTGGCGAATCCGGGCGCCGTCCAGAATGCCCCGAGGTGCTCCCAGCTGGCGGCGCGGAACCCGGTCTCCTCCTCGAGTTCCCGTGGGGCGGCAAGATCGGGGTCTTCCACCGTTCCGCTGCCGTCCGCCGCCCGGTCGAGCGTTCCAGCCGGGATCTCCAGGAGCGATCGTCCCGCCGCGAGACGGAACTGGCGAACCATCAGCACGCAGCCATCCGGGTCGAGGGCGACGATCGCAACGGCCCCCGGATGCGCCACGACGTCGCGCTGGGAGCGTCCGCCGGCCGGCGTTTCGATGTCGTCGACGCGGACCTCCAGATAGTGGCCGCGATGGACGATGCGCGACGCGACGACCGTCTCGCGGAGGCGGTCGTCGGCCGGATGCGGGTCGCCCGCGGCGGCGTGCGCGCGGGCCACAGAAGTCAGGCGGCGGCGGTCTTGATCGCCGCGCCGGAGGAAGCGTCGAACAGGTGGAGGCGGGCGGCCGGGAGATGGAGCTCCACGGAATCGCCGGCCTTCACGTTGTATCTCGCGGGCACCAGCGCGATCACGTCGCCATCGTGGTCGGCCATGGTCAGGTGCAGGAGCTCCTCGTTCCCGAGGTACTCCACGACATCGGCAACCGCCTTGATGTTCATGTGCTCGCCGGCGTCACCGAGGTCGAGGTGCTCGGGCCGGAATCCGGCGTGGAACGTTCGCGACCCGGAAGCCTCGACAGCCTGCCGCAGACGAGGCGGAAGCTCGAAGTTGAGACCGTCTCCGGAGAGTCGCCCGGCGTTGAGTTCCATCGACGCGAAGTTCATGGCCGGGCTGCCGATGAACCCCGCCACGAACCGGTTGGTCGGATGGTCGTACAGTTCCTGCGGCGTGCCAACCTGCTGGAGGTCGCCCGTGTTCATCACCGCGATCCGGGTGCCCATCGTCATCGCCTCGACCTGATCGTGGGTGACGTAGACGAAGGTCGTGCCCATCCGCTGATGGAGTCGTGCGATCTCGGCCCGGGTCTGGACACGCAGCTTGGCGTCCAGATTGGAGAGCGGCTCGTCCATCAGGAAGACGGCCGGCTCACGAACGATCGCCCGCCCCAGCGCCACCCGCTGCCGCTGGCCGCCCGACAGCTCCTTCGGTTTGCGGTCGAGGAGCGTCTCCAGGGCGAGAACCCGGGCCGCTTCGGCCACCCGCTTCTCGATGTCCGCCTTGGGGAGCTTGCGGAGCTTCAGCCCGAACGCCATGTTGTCGCGGACGCTCATGTGCGGATACAGCGCGTAGCTCTGGAAGACCATGGCAATGTCGCGATCCTTGGCGGCGACGTCGTTGACGACGCGCTCACCGATTTTCAGGATCCCGTCGCTGATCTCCTCGAGCCCGGCGATCATCCGCAGGCTGGTGGTCTTGCCACATCCGGACGGGCCCACGAGGACCATGAATTCGCCGTCCTGGATCTCGAGCGACAGATCGCGGACCGCGACAACCTCGCCGTACCGCTTGCTCACGTTATCGAACGTAACCGTGGCCATGACAACCTCCGACCGGGCGACATCGCGGACCCCTGCATCCCGTCGCGCCGAGGCGCGGCCGTGGACGGGTCCCGTACGTGTTCGTTCCGGGCTGGCGCGATCCTACATCACGAGGAGGGTCCCGGGCCGGCCTGCTGCCCCGTCGCGGCGGCGGCGAATGAGGTCATGTCGACGAAGATTTCGTCCGGCGTCGCGCTGGCGGGTGGCGTCGCACCGCCGCCCGCGCGCCCGCGCCGGCGGTCGATCCAGACGGTGGTCAGGCCGAGCGCCTTTGCCGGAGCGTGGTCGTGGAACAGGCTCTGGGCCACATGGAGAATCCGTTCGCGGGGAAGCCCTATCCGCTCGAAAGCCAGCTCGAAGTTGGCGATGCGGGGCTTGTAGCTACGCGCCTGTTCGGCCGTGATGACCCAGTCGAACGTCACCCCGAGGCGGCGATTCGATGCCGCGAAGAGGTCGTCGTCGCAGTTGGTCAGCACACCGAGACGAAATCGCTCGCCGAGGGCTTTCAGCGCCGCCTCTGAATCAGGGAAGGCCGGCCAGTCCGCGACGGACCCACCGAATGTGGCCTGCTCCGCGTCGGACGGGCGGACGCCCAGCGTCGCACCGACGTCCGCGAGAGACGCGCCGAGAATGTCCCGGTAGCGCCGGTAGGGACCGGCCTCGAGTCGGGCCTCCGCAACCGCGAAGCGCTCGAGGAGCTCGTCGTCGGATGCCGTCACGCAATGACGATTGAGGGCCGTTCGAAGGCCGGCCAGGATCCCGGTCTCCCAGTCGATGAGCGTGCCGTAGCAGTCGAACGTCAGGGCATCGAAGGCGTTGAGGTCGAGCTCGGTCATCCGCGGAGCATCCCGTCCCGTCTGGCGGCCCGCCGGGGCATTGGATCGAGGTGGTGGGGTGGCCTACGGGGATTGAACCCGTAACCTCTGGAGCCACAATCCAGTGCTCTGCCGATTGAGCTAAGGCCACCATGCGCGACGCGGACCCCCGTCGGAATCGCGGGCCCGCGCAGTGTACCCGAATGACGCCCCCGATCGGGGGCCACCCGACCGCGCACGTGGCCGGCCGCCCTCGGAGGACCGCGCCCAGCCACGCCCCCGGGAGGTGCCGGCGGACCCAGGAGCCAACCCGGTGCGATTGGTCCGGTGGTCTCGGGTGCGGTTCGGTGGGCAAATTGGTACCTCGGGCTCCAGAGACCCGGGACGATGAGGCGGGTCCGGATCGGCCACGGCAGTCCTACGTTTGTTGTCAACCGGTCGGTGGAGGCCGACCCTGCCCCGAACCTGGAGTCCATACGAGCAACATGCCGACCGCAAGCGCCCGGGCCCGATCGCTTCCCGCCCGGCCCGTCCGCTCGATCCGCGGCCTTGCCGCGCTCGTCGCGCTTGCGCTGACCTTCGCCACGCCTGGATTGGTCTTCGCCTGGGACGCCAACAGCTTCTCGTCGAGCGACGAGGCGCTCCTGGTTCAGTTGACCAATCAGGCCCGCGCCTCAGCCGGATTGAAGGCCCTCACGGTTGACTCGACGCTCGCAGGCGTCGCGCGCTGGCGGTCTCAGGACATGATCGAGCGCAACTACTTCAGCCACACGATCCCGCCCAGCAACACAAAAGTCTTCGATGAGCTCAAGCGCATCGGCTACTGCTACGTGGCTGCCGGCGAGAACATCGGGACCAACAACTTTCCTGACGACATCGCGACCTCGACCATCCAGGACGGGTTCATGGGCTCGCCCGGCCATCGCGCCAACATTCTCGGGACGGACTGGACGGTCCTGGGCGTCGGCGCGTACAAGGGCCCGGACGGGAAGCACATGTGGACCGTGCTCTTCGCGCAGAAGTGCGGATCGACCCCGGTCGCGACGCTGAAACCCACCCCCAAGCCCACGCCGGCCCCCACCCCGAAGCCAGCTGCGAGTCCGTCCGTAGTCCCGGCTGTCACCCCGGCACCGACGCCAGTCCCGACCGCCGCGCCAACACCTGCCCCGACCGCCGCGCCAACACCTGCCCCGACCGCGGCGCCAACCCCTGCCCCGACCGCGACGCCAACACCTGAGCCGACCCCGGCCCCGACGCCCGAGCCGACCGTGGTTCCTGATGAGCAGGATCCGGCAGAGCAGCTCGGTGCCCTCGGTTCGCGGCTGCCGGACCGGCCAAGAGGTGCGCCCCAGTCATCGCCGGCCGAATCAAGGTCGCCGGCAGCGCCACGAGCGGGAGCTGTCGCGGCGCCGCAAGGGTTGCGGGTCATCGACGGCGCCGTAGCCGGCAACCTTGTCGACACGATCGTCGGGGATGTCGCGGGGGCCTACTTCGGACACTGATCCGTCGTGCTCCGAGCGCCCGCTACACTGGCGCCACCATCGCCTCAGGCCAGTCGAACCTCGGAGTCGCGTATGACGGCGATCCTCGAAGCGCACGACCTCACCAAGCAGTTTCCGCTCGGCGGGACGATGGTCGAGGCTCTGCGCGGTGTGACCATGGCCGTTCAGCCCGGGGAATTCGTCGCGCTGATGGGTCCTTCGGGATCCGGCAAGAGCACCCTCCTGCAATTGCTCGGCGGTCTCGATCGGCCGACGACCGGCTCCGTCGTCTTCGAGGGTCGAGACATCAGCCGCCTGTCGGACGATGAAGCCACCCGCCTGCGCCGCGAGCGCACCGGCTTCGTGTTCCAGGCGTTCAACCTGATCCCGTTGTTGAGCGTCCAGGAGAACATCGCCCTGCCCTTCACGATCGCCGGTCAGGATGGCAACCGGGGTGAGCTGCGTGAGCGCATCCGCGATGTCATCGCGCTCGTGGAACTGACCGGCAAGGAGCGCCACCGTCCCGACCAGCTGTCGCAGGGTGAGCAGCAGCGCGTCGCGGTGGCCCGCGCCCTGGTTACCCGACCATCCGTGCTCCTGGCCGATGAACCGACCGGCAATCTTGATTACACGACCGGCGGAGAACTGCTCGATGCGCTCTGGCGGACCAGTGAATCGTCGGCGCAGACGATCGTGCTGGTCACCCATGACGCACGCGCGGCCGCCTACGCCGACCGGGTCCTGGTCATCGGCGATGGACGGATTCTGGACGAGATCGATCTCGGTCGACGCAAGGATCATTCGGCCGCCCAGCTGATCGCCCGGCTCGCGAAGCTCGGCCTGTAGGCCACATGGGTCTCAACCGGCTGGCGGCGCGCACGCTCGCCGCCCGGCCGCTGCGTTCGTTCCTCACGATCGTCGGGGTCGCGCTGGGCGTCGGCGTACTGTCCGCGTCGCTTACGATGGGCGCCGGCCTCGACGCCGCCATCGATCGCACGGTCCGGGACCTCGTCGGCCGGGCCGACCTGCGGGTCTCCGCCTTCCTTGAGCTTGGATTGAGCGACCAGACCGTGGACACGATCCGGGCCACGGAGGGCGTCGCGATCGCGGCCCCGACGGTGGAACGGCGGACGTTTCTGGCACCGATCACCGGCCGGCCCGTCACCGGCCCGGTCACTGTGCTGGGCGTGGATCCTGGTCCCTACGGGCAGCTCCACCCGATGGTGCTGCTTGCGGGCGCCCAGCTGATTCGCCCCAACGAAGCGTCTGCCATCATCACCGAGACCCTCGCGTCCGCCGACGGCTATGTCGTCGGCAGCGAAGTCACCATCCATGGTGTCGGAGCGCCCGCGCACCTCCGCGTGATCGGCATTCTGGCCGGAGCCGGGCCACTCGCCGGGTCGGCCGGCCGAACGTTGATCGTCCCGCTGGAGATCGCCAGGGCGGTGTTCGGTCTGGCCGGAGTCAGCCGCGTCGATCTCGGTCTGGAGTCCGGGGTCTCCAGCACCGTGGCGGCCGGCTATCTCGCCGATCGACTGAGCGCCGAACCATACGTGCTCGCGTCTCCGGCCGACCTCGCGGCCGGCCTGCGCGCCTCGACCGCCGACTTTCAGGCAACGGCCGCGCTCATTGCCGCCATCGTGCTCTTCGTGGGGGCATTCCTGATCATCAATGCGATGTCGATGACGGTCGCCGAGCGGGCCCGCGAGGTCGGCCTGCTGCGCGCTGCCGGCGCGACGCGGGGCCAGGTGGTCCGCTTCGTCCTGGCCGGGGCGGCGATCCTCGGATTGCTCGGATCACTCCTTGGAGTGCTCATGGGTGCCGCGCTCGGCGCCCTCGTTGCTGGCTCGATCCGCTCCCTGACCGGGTTCGTTGCCTCGGTCGATCCCGTCAGCAACACCAGCCTCGTGCTGGCGTTCGCCGTCGGCCTCGGCATCACCGTTGTGGCCGCGATCGAGCCCGCCATCCGAGCCGCACGGATCTCGCCCGTCGAGGCCCTTCGAGCCCAGCTGGACCTGCCGGCCGCACGGCGGGGCCGCCTCGGCTGGCTCGTCGTGGTGTTCGCCCTGGTTGGGATCATGGCGCTCCTCGTCTGGCCCCCGGCGGCCGGTAGCGTGGGCGTGGATCGGGCGTTGGCCGTGTACGGGACCCTGCTTTTCGCCACCCTGGGCACGCCGTTCATCCTGCCGCCGTTGGCACGCCTGGTCGGTTGGCCGCTGGCCCTCGTCGTCCGACTCGAGGAGCGCCTGGCCCGCGGCTCGCTGGCCCGCGACCGCAGCCGCGCGGCGCTCACGCTTGGTGCCCTGGTTGTCGGCCTGTCCATGGTTGTTGCGCTCAGCTGGACCGCCCAGGCTGCGCGTGAACGAGCAACAGCCTGGCTGCTCGACGTGGTTCCCGGCGACGAACTGGTGACGAGCATCCGCGCGGTTGCCGCGGGTGAGGGCGTCGAAGAAGCACTCGCGGCGGTGCCCGGAGTTGCGAACGTGACCCCGATCGGAACCTTCGATCTGGCCGTCCGCGGCCGACGGGTCGACGCAGCGGCCATCGTCGGGGCGGACTTCCTGCACGATGGGCGCCTGACGTTCGTGGCCGGCGACCGAGCTGCCGCACTCCAGGAGCTCGACGGCGGAGGCACCGTGATCCTGCCCCGCGCCGTCGCCGAACGACTGGGTCTGGCCGTCGGTGACAGGATCACCCTTGCCCTGGGGGGCGGTTCGGAGCTCGAGCTGCGCATCAGCGGCGTCGTCGAACGATCGATTCCGAGTGGGGGCGGTGAAGCGATCCTCGTTGGCTGGCCCGATGCGAGTGGCCCGATCGGAGTGGCCGGCGCAGACGTGTTTGCGGTTCGGTTCGCACCCGACGCACCGTCGAGCGCCCACGCTGCCCTCGCCGCTGTCGCGTCCGGCCTGGCGCTCGAGACGAATTCGCTCAGTCAAGTTCAGGGGGCCGTCAGTGACGCCCTCGGGCGGGTCTTCGGCCTGTTCGACGCGCTCGCCCTGGTCGCCGTCTTCGTCGCAGGAATCGGGATCCTGAACACGCTCGCGATGGGTGTCCTGGAGCGCACCCGCGAGATCGGCGTGCTCCGGGCGATTGGCATGAGCCGCCGTCAGGCCTCCCGCATGCTGGTCGTCGAGGGGATCGTCCTCGGCCTCGTCGGAACCCTGCTCGGGGCGCTGGTGGGGCTTGCGGTCGGCTTCATCCTGCTGGCGCTCACCGGCGGCTTCGATACGTCGATGCCTCTGCCGTGGGGATCGATCGGACTGGCCGCAGCGCTTGGGCTGGCCAGCTCCGTGATCGCTTCGTACTATCCATCCCGGCTCGCCTCGCGGGTGTCGATCGTCCGGGCTCTGCAGCTGGACTGACGACGCGGCACGTCCGCCAGGCCGGGGTGTGAGGTCGCCAGATCGTCTGCTAGACTCGCGGGCCACGGCCCCGGATCCGCCCCCAGGAGGAAATGGATGACGCTCTCCGTGCCCCGATTGGACCGGTCCGCAGCCGGTGAGCGTGGGATCACGATCGCCGACTTTCTCGTCCCGATCCGCGTCGCCGAGGGGATCGGGGTCCGCCTTCGACACCTGGCGCTCATCCTTGCGGGCACGCTCCTGATCTCAGTGGCCGCACAGGTGTACTTCTACCTTCCGGGTGATCCCGTTCCCTACACGGGCCAGACGTTCGCGGTGCTGCTCGCCGGTGGCGCCCTTGGATTCCGTCGCGGAGTCGCCTCGACGGGCCTGTACCTGGTCCTCGGGATCGTCGGCGTCCCGGTCTTCGCCGACCAACGGCATGGCTGGCAGATCGTCAGCGGCGTGACCGGCGGATACCTCATCGGGTTCGTCTTCGCCGCCGCAATCGTCGGGCGGCTGGCCGAACTCGGCTGGGACCGGAACCTCGCCGGCTCGGTCGGCGCAATGCTCATCGGCGAGGCAGTCATCTTCGGGATCGGCGTGCCCTGGCTCGCGCTCGCGGCGGAGCAGCCGTTCGACTGGGCGATCGCCAACGGACTGACACCATTCCTGTGGGCTGAGGCCGCGAAACTCGCGCTCGCCGGGGCGGCGTTCCCGGCCGCGTGGTGGCTCGTCGGCCGACGTCCCGGCGACCGCTGAGGGGCCCTCAGTAGAGGGACGGAAATCTCGCCCGGAGGATCGGCCCGAGATCCACCGGGCTGGCGGCGCGGAGCGTGTCGAGGAGCTGGCGGGTGCCGGCCAACTCGAAAGCATTGAGGTCCAGATAGGCGCCCATGGTCGCCCAGAATCGGGCGCTCCCCATGCGCGCCCTGATCGCGTCGAGGACGTTGCCCCCCTGGATATAGACGACCTCGTAGTAGCAGGCGTTGCCGTAGCGAGTGATCGCACGGTCGAGCGGCGCATCCTGGCAGCGGCTCGCGCGCATTGACCCAAGGACCGTACGAGCCGTGAGGTCCGCGGCGGCCTCGTCCGCGAATGGCTCGGCCTGCTGATCGTTCCCGACGAGGCCGTAGAACCACTGGTGGGCGGTCTCGTGGTGGACGAGGTAGGCCAGGTTGGAGGCTCCGGTCTGCCTTGGGATCCAGATCATGCCCGGCGATTCCATTCCGTAGCCGCCGGCGGTCTCAACGACCGTGAAGCTCGCCCATGGATACGGGACGGCCACCTGTGCCGCGATTCCGCCAAGGGCCCGGCGCGCGCGGGTCATAAGCTGCTCCGGGTCGAGGCCGCCGGGCCGGGTGTAGACACGGATCGCCACCCCGTCCACGGTGTCATCTGTTCGCTCGAAATCCGGCGCCAGGACGACTGCAACGTCCCGTACATCCAGCGCCTCGAACGACCAGGTGAGGCCGTCGAGGATCGGCTCCGACCCTGCTGAGGCCAGGATCATCGGAACGTCGGTGGTCACCCGCACCCGGACGCGCTGGCTCGACGGCGTCACGAACGGATCACCGTGATTCGGGCGCTCGAACGGAGTGGCTCGACTGACCCACGGGATCCAGCGGTACAGCGCAACGGTGCCGCCGGCTTGCGTGAACAGCCAGTCCGACCCGCTCAGATCCGGCTGCAGCGTGGCTCGATAGGAGACCCGAACCTCGGTCGATGCGTCGTCGGGCAGGAGGCCACCGAGGGGAACGCGAATGGTCTGGTCTTCGGCGGTCGCCGCGACCGGCCGTCCATCCACGCTCGTTGCGATGAGCATCATTGCGCCGAGCGGTGCGGCGATGGTGTTGAGTTCAAGCCGATCGATGACGGCTCCGGAGACGTTCTGGGCATCGATCTCTACATCCACCGTGACCGCCCCGCCTCCGACCTTGATGGAGAGGACCGCGTCGTACGTGGCGACGATCTCGAGGCTCGTCCGATCGACCACCCCGGGCACGATTGCCGAGCCCGATGTCGGCGCTGGTGTGACCGTGGGAGCCCGTGACTCGGACGGGCTCCTTGTCACTGTCGTGATCGGGGTCGCGTCCGGCAATTGGGTGGGGATCGGAGTCGCCCTGGCCGGCGCCGCGCCGGTCGGACCGAGCGGACCGCAGGATCCTGCGACCACCGCAATGGTGGCGAGCAGCGCGGCGGCACGAATGGTCATCATCGGGATCGTAGGACGATACCGCCGCCGGCTTCGGGATCGATGTCCGCGACGGTACCATCGGCAGATGTTGACGGACCCGGGCACGCCGGATCTGGCCGCTCTTCTCGAGGCCACGCGGGTCGAGTTGCCGGGCGTCCGACTGCTTACCGACACCGTCGATCGGGAGTCGTATCGGCTTGATGAGACGGCCTATCTTGAGGCCGGACTTCCCGGCGCGATCGCCCTTCCATCGAACACCGACGAGGTCGCCGGGCTCCTGCACCTGGCCACGCGCTACCGGGTTGCGGTCGTGCCGCGCGGCGCCGGAACGGGGTTGTCCGGCGGTGCTGCGGGGATCGAAGGGGCCCTGACCATCGCCCTGACCCGGATGGACCGGATCCTCGAGATAGATCAGGCCAACCTGTGCGTGATCACCCAGCCCGGCGTGATCAATGCGACGCTCAAGGCCGCCGTCGCCGCCGTAGGCCTGTTCTACGCGCCCGATCCGGCCAGCTACGAGATGTGCTCGATCGGAGGCAATCTGGGGACCAACGCAGGCGGCCTGTGCTGCATCAAGTACGGACAGACTCGTGACTCGGTCCTTGGGCTCGAGGTGGTGCTGGCCGACGGAACGGTCGTCCGGACCGGCGGCCGAAGCGTCAAGGACGTAGCGGGCTACAGCCTGATGCACCTGTTCGTCGGGAGTCAGGGCACGCTCGGGATCATCACCGAGGCGACCCTGCGTCTGCGGGCGGATCCGGGGCCTCGCTCGACGCTGCTCGTGTTCTTCGATTCGGTCGAGGCGGCCGGGG
>JBKKBB010000132.1:0-6587 GCA_046714395.1 Candidatus Limnocylindrales bacterium
CGGCGCCTCGAGGCGTCGGGTCAAGTTGGCCTGGTAGATCTCGCCTCTCGCGATCTCCTGGCGGACCGTCTCGACGCCCGCCTCGAAGGCGGCGCGGTCCAGACCCGACCGGAATTCGAAGCCGGCCACCGGCTCGGGCGTCATGACCGGCACCGGAGTACTCGGCCCCTGGAGGCGATCTCGCACATCCGCCAGCCGACGATCCAGGCCTGCCCCCCGCTCGTCAAGGGCTCGGCCGCTCAGCCAGGCATGCCCGGTGCGCCGGTCCCATGCAAGCACCCAGTCGTGCAGGGCGAGCCGGAGGACGGGTAGTTCCTGGTCGGCCAGCGCGTGGATCGGGAGCGTCTCAAGGCGCCGACCGAGGTCATAGCCGAGATAGCCCACGAACCCGCCGAGGAATCGGGGCGCGTCCGGCTCGACGACGGGATCGGATGACAGGCGCGCGAGCACGCGTCGCGCGGTGGCGAACGGATCTGGACCGTCGGCCGGCACCTCGAGGCTTGCCACCGGGTCGGCCGTCAGGTAGGTCCACCTGGCATTTCGTCCCGGGCGAGCGCTCTCGAGGAGGGCCAGCCCAGGAAGGTCACGGAGCCGCTCGGCGGCGTCCATCGGAGCGATGCGGTCCAGCTCCGGCAGTCGGAGGCATCGGATGCCGGGCGGAAGCGCGATCGCGCGGTCGACGGACCGTCGGGAGGGGGTCACCACCCGATGATAAAGGTGCCGTGCTCAACTCGAGGTTTGGCGGACCCTCAGTCCTGACCGCTGGGCCGCTCGCGACGGCTGAAGTCGAGGAGGACCGCGCGGCACGTGGCCGCCTCGCGAGCCGCCTGGCGAAGGATCCAGGGATCGACGCGGGCGGAATCCTCGATCGTGATCGAAGTACCGATCTCACCCTCCTCGATCACGATTCCGGTCGTGTTTCGATAGTCGGCGATCCAGTTCGCCTGCAGCTGGAGGACCGCGTCGGCGACGACGCGCTCAGAGAACAGCCAGTCCAGATTGGTCGCGTTCAGACGATCGACCACGGCGCGAAGCGCGACCGGCCGTCCGCGCGGAATCCTCGCCAGCAGATCGAGGATCCGCAAGGCGCCGAACGGGTCGCGAGATTCAGCAATGACCGGCGGGGCGGTGCTCGCATCCGGCATTCCGACCGGCGCGGGACGGAGCTCGCCGAGAAGCGCTGCACTCGAGCCGGCTGGCTGGGTCACGATGGGCTTGATCTCCGAGTGGCGTGCCTGAAATTCGATCGGGAGCCTAGCACGGTCGGCGCATCCGACGAGACGGCGCGCGCCGGGCACGATGCGAGCGCCGGCGGTCACGAGGAACGCGATGGTGCCGACCCCGACCACGACCCAGCCGTAGAACCGGCGCGACGGAGGATCAGCCGTCCACGTTGCCGATCGGCCGGATAGGATGCGGCCATGACCCCTCCGAACCAGCGGCCCGCGGGCGGCTCATCGGCTCCGGCACACCGCCTTGAGCACACTCGCCGGGCGGACGAGATCACGTTCCGGCGACCGCTCGAGGACGACTACGGGCGCGTCGTCGACGTGGTGGACGACTGGTGGAACGGCCGCGCGATCCACGTGCTCCTGCCGAGACTCTGGTTCCAGCACTTCACGGGAACCTCGTGGCTCGCGCAGGACGCCGACGGCCGGCTGGCCGGCTTCCTCATCGGGTTCATCTCGCCGGACCACTCGGAGGTCGCCTACTGCCACATGATCGCGAGCGATCCCAACCTGCGCCAGGCCGGCGTGGGCCGGCGGCTCTACGAGCGGTTCTTCGAGGATGCGCGGGCGGCCGGTGCCGTCGCCATCCACGCGATCACCTGGCCTGGCAACCGGGCATCGGTGGCCTTCCACCGCGCGATGGGCTTCTCGGTCAAGGACGGGCCGGGGACGCAGAATCTGTACGGGACTCCGTCGCTGGCCGGCTACGACTACGGCACCGAGGACCGGGCGGTCATGGTCCGTCCGCTGTGACCTTGGCCACGGGCGAGGAGAGCCCGCCCTAGCGCGAGCACCGGGGATCAGGCGACCCCTGAAATCGAGGGGGCAGTCAGTGGCCCGTTGATCGCACCCCGGCGGATCGACAGCGCCACGACCCCGGCGCCGACGGCCATGAACCCGGCGATCACGATCGCGAGCCCATAGTCGCCCACGATGTCCCGGGTCAAGCCGGCGAGGAAGGCTGCGGCGGCGGCGCCGAACATGTGTGACGCGAAGATCCAGCCGTACACCAGGCCGACGTTCCGTCGGCCGAAGATATCGGCGGCGAGGGCGATCGTCGGCGGGACCGTCGCGATGTAGTCGAGGCCGAACAGGATCGCGAATGCCGTGATGTCGAGCGTGTCGTGGATCGCCGGAAGGTAAAGCAGGCTGATCCCGCGGAACACGTAGTAGACGAGGAGCAGGCGGCGCGGGTCGAATCGGTCGGTCAGCCAACCCGAGACGATCGTCCCGACGAAATTGAACAGGCCCATGATCGCGAGGGCCCCGGACGCGGCGCCCGGCGTGAACCCGTGATCCGCGGCGTGGACGACGAAGTGCTGCCCGATGAGCCCATTCGACGTGGCGCCGCAGACGAAGAAGGTTCCGGCGAGCAGCCAGAACGCGGGTGAGCGCACGGCGCGGCGCATGATCCCCGGGTCGGGCTTTGTCGGGATCGGAACGTGGTCGTCGGCGGCCCCGAGCGGGCGCGCCCCGACTTCCGCGGGCTCGTTCCGCAGGAGCGCCAGGACCGGGATCGCGACCGCAACGAGCACCCCGGCGATGAGTACCGAGGCGACGCGCCAGCCCAGATCCGTCGCCACCGAAACGAGCAGCGGGAAGAAGATCAGCTGCCCGGCACTCGTGCTGGCACCGAGGATCCCGATGACCAGCCCACGCCGGCGCACAAACCAGCGGTTGGCGACCGTGGCCGCGAGGATGCTCGCGATGAGCCCGGTGCCGATCCCCGACAACAGGCCGAACAGGAGGGCCAGCTGCCAGGCCTCGGTCACCAAGCTGGAGGACGCCATGGCCGCGGCCGCGATGAGCAAACCGGCGACGGTGACCCGCCGCACCCCGACCCGGCCCATGAGCGACCCGGACACGGGTCCCGCCAACCCGAAAACGACGAATCCGACCGCGGCGGCGAAGGACAGGACGGCCAGGGACCAGCCGGTGTCGGCCTTCATGTCCAGGAGGAACGCGCCGGGCGCGACACGAGCGCCCGCGGTCACGAGCAGCGCGATGGCGCTGACTCCGACCACGACCCAGCCGTAGAACAGGCGCGACGGAGGTTTGGCCGTCCGCGTGCCGTCCGTTGGAGTTGGCCCGGCGGTCATTCCGGGCTAGAGGAGTTCGCCGTGAGCGGACGCGGTGGGTTCACCATCACGCGGGCGGGGCTCCTCCCCTGGAGCGAACGGGGGTCCGGGCGGGGCCGAAGGCACCGCCGACCCGGCTCCGGCCGCCCTCGCGGCTCCGGGCGCCGTCGCCACTCCGCCCTCGATAACCTTGAGCGGCGCGCCGGCCTTGCCCTCGATCGCGCCGACCCCGAACGGAACCCATTTGGACGGGTCCTGGAGCCGGTGCGCCTCGGTGTTGCCACGGGTGTGGACCTCGGAGAAGCCCTTCGGTTCGATCCACATGCGCTCGCCCTCGAGCAGACCGAGCACCCCGGACTGGCCCAGTTCGGGGCGCTCGTGCTGGCAGTAGGTGCAGGCGCTTGAATCGTGGCGCTGGTACGTCTCCGGCTCCTCGTAGGTCGTGATGTAGCCCTCGTAGTTTCGAAGCACGACCTTGTGATCCGAATACGAGATGAGGTAGTTCGGCATCACCGGGATCTTGCCACCGCCACCGGGCGCATCGATCACGAAGGTCGGAACCGCATAGCCGGAGGTATGGCCGCGGAGCCCCTCCATGATCTCGAGGCCCTTGCCGACCGGGGTCCGGAAGTGTCCGCTGCCCTCGACGAGGTCGCACTGGTAGAGGTAGTACGGCCGGATCCGGTTCTCGACCAGCTTGTGGACGAGCGATCGCTGGATGTGGACGCAGTCGTTGACGCCCGCCAGCAGCACGCTTTGGTTACCCACGGGGAGCCCGGCCCGGGTGAGCTTGTCGACCGCTCGACTGACCTCGGGCGTGATCTCGTTCGGGTGGTTGAAGTGGAGGTTGATCCAGAGCGGGTGGTACTTCTCGAGCATCGCGCACAGCTCGTCGTCGATGCGCTGGGGCAGGAAGACGGGTACGCGACTGCCGATCCGGATGATCTCGATGTGCGGGATCTCGCGGAGGCCGCGCAGGATGCTCTCGAACAGCTTCGGAGCGAGGGTCAGGCCGTCGCCCCCGGAGATGAGCACGTCCCGGACCTGCGGTGTCCGGCGCAGATAGTCGAGCTGCGCCTCGT
Organism: Candidatus Limnocylindrales bacterium; assembly: GCA_046714395.1. Lineage (GTDB taxonomy): Bacteria > Chloroflexota > Limnocylindria > Limnocylindrales > CSP1-4 > UBA5189. Next base: position 4,390 of record JBKKBB010000132.1, read on the forward strand.
GGTCCTTTCGGTTGAAGTTCTGGGTCGGGTCGCCAACGATCCGGCTGCGGGTGCAGTAGCGGCAATAGCTCGCGCACTGTGTGGTCACGAGCATCAGCACACGATCCGGGTAGCGGTGGACGAGGCCCGGGACCGGCGAATGGCGGTCCTCGGCGAGGGAGTCCTCCATCATCGCGGTGAAGGCCTCGTGCTCGCGCCCGACCGGGATCACCTGGCGGCGGATCGGGTCGTTGGGGTCGTCCGGGTCGATGAGGCTGGCGAAGTACGGCGTGATGTCGACGCGGAACTTGTCCGGGGCGGACAGGCCCTCGCGCTCGTCGTCCGTCAGGTTGAGGACCGCGCCGACTTCCTCAAGCGTATTGATCCGGTTGCTGAGCTGCCAGCGCCAGTCGTTCCATTTCTCGTCCGGGACGTCCTGCCAGAGCGGCGCGCGGCGGCTGACCGCCGGGCGACCGTCCGGCCCAAGCGCCTTCGCGGGGTCGCGGGGATTGGCCCATGGCGCCTCGGCGGCCGTGGCCGCCTGGTGGGTCGCGGGGACCGTGATCTTCTGAGCGTCCAACAGGTCTTCCTCGCTGGGATCGAACGTCCAGCGCATAAAGTCTATGCAGACTGGATAACCGGCCGATCATATCGCGGCCTGGGACCAGGGTCCAGCGGTACCATCGGGTGGATGAACGAGGAGCTTCCCGAGCACGTCGCCGCCAACCGCGAGGCGTGGGATCGCTATGCCGCCGACTACGTGGATGCGGGCCGCCGCGCGTGGACGGACGCGGAACCGTCGTGGGGCATCTGGGGCGTGGCGGAGGCCGAGCTCCGCCTCCTCCCCGACGATCTCGAGGGCAAGGACACGATCGAGCTCGGCTGTGGCACCGCGTATGTCTCGGCGTGGCTTGCCAGGCGAGGCGCCCGGGTTGTCGGGATCGACAACTCGCCGAAACAGCTCGAGACGGCCCAGCGGTATCAGGGCGAGTTCGGCCTCGAATTCCCGTTGATCCTCGGGAACGCCGAGAGCCTGCCATTCCCCGATTCGAGCTTCGACCTGGCGATCAGCGAGTACGGCGCCTGCCTCTGGGCGGACCCCTTCGCCTGGGTTCCCGAGACGGCGCGGGTGCTTCGCCCGGGCGGTCGCCTCATCTTCCTGACCAATGGCGTACTCATGCAGCTGGCCGTCGAGGAGCGGGTCGCCGATGATCCCGCCAAGGAGCGGCTTCAGCGACCACTCTTCGGGATGCACCGGACGGTCTGGCCGGACGACACGTCGGTCGAGTTCCACCTGCCGCACGGCGAATGGATCCGGTTGCTCCGGGAGAACGGCCTCGAGATCGAGCGACTCGTGGAGATCCGGGCGCCGGCCGATGCCGTCGACAGCGCCAAATACTCCTACGTGACGGCCGACTGGGCCCGGAAGTGGCCGTCCGAAGAGGTCTGGATCGCCCGGAAGGGCGGCTGACGGTCCGGCCTCCCGCCCGCCGTCCCCCAGATACGATCCGGGTTCGTGCTATGGCCCAGTGGAGCCGAATTCACCCCCAGATACGAACCGGGATCGTGGTAGGTGCTGGACAGAGATCCCCTGGCCGTTCCGACGCGCCACCCAAACGGACTCCACGCTCAGGCATGCGGCCTCGAGACGCGCAACCGGCTCGAGGCGTGGCGGGACTGCACTTAGTACGACGGGGGTGCGTAATTGGCGGTCGGATGGGCGGAAGGGCCGCCTGGCTGCAGCCTTCGGCCCGCGCGGCCCCACCACCGCCGCCACGCCGCGGAACCGGCTACTCGCCGATGACGCTCCAGAGGAAGCCCATCATCACGAAGAAGCCCGTGAACATGGCGATCAGCCCGATCCCGCCGTACGGTGAATTCGCCCCCTCATGCGGCACGAGCTGCAGCCCGACACCGAACACGACCGCCCACGCGACAAAGAGCATCCCGAACAGGAATTTGCCATTCGGTCCGGTGATTCGGCGCGTCCAGCCGGCTCCGCCGTCGGCCGACATCGCGGCGCGCGCAAAGATGTAGATCATCAGGGCGACGACCGACACCGAGGCGCCGAATTCGATCGGGTTCGTGAACGCGAGGGTGAATAGCTGCACGCGGGCCTCGAACGGCGGGCGGACGACGGCGAAATGCTAGCACGCGAGGGCACCGCTACGATGCCCGCGCGATGAGCCTTCCCCCGCCCGCGATCAAGCGGTTCGTGC
>JBKKBB010000133.1:0-6865 GCA_046714395.1 Candidatus Limnocylindrales bacterium
GTGTCGGACCGAGCACATGTTCCGAGAGGGCGAACGGCTGGAGATCGTGCGCGACGCGATCCTCGTCGCCATGCGCGCGACCCGGGCGAAGGCCAAAGCGGTGGCCGGCGAGCCGCTCGACGAGGACGATCGGCAAGCGGTCGCACGGTTCGACGGTGCCATGGCCAAGCTCGAGATCCTCCAGCAGGGCGACTTCGAAGGCATCTTTCGGGCGATGGACGGCCTGCCGGTCGTCGTCCGCCTGATCGACCCGCCGCTGCACGAGTTCCTGCCCAACCTGGAAGAGCAGCTGGTCAAGGTCACCCGCGCGGAGTCGACCGGCGGCGCCTCCGAGGAAGACAAGGAGTTGCTCGCGACGATCAAGTCGATGGATGAGCAGAACCCGATGCTGGGCCTGCGTGGCTGCCGCCTCGGGCTGATGATTCCGGACTTCGTGAAGGTCCAGACCCGGGCCATCCTCAACGCTCTGATCGCGGTCAAGAAAGCCGGCGGCAATCCAAAGGCAAAGATCATGATCCCGCTCGTCGGGCATGTGAACGAGCTGGCTCGAACGCGCGAGCTGCTCGAGGCGGAGGCGGAGGCCGTCGAGGCCGCCGCGGGCGTGCACGTGGATTACAAGTTCGGAACGATGATCGAGGTCCCGCGCGGCGCCCTGACCGCCGATGAGATCGCCACCAAGGCAGACTTCTTCAGTTTCGGGACCAATGATCTGACCCAGATGACGTTCGGCTACAGCCGCGACGACGCCGAGGGCGGGTTCCTCCTGAAGTACGTCGAGGACAAGATTCTGCCGTTCAACCCGTTCCAGACGCTCGATGACGCGGTGGCCGGCCTCATGCGAATCGCGGTGGAAAAGGGTCGATCCGTCAAGCCAGGACTGGAGCTTGGGATCTGCGGCGAGCACGGCGGCGACCCCGCGTCGATCGCCAAGTGCGAGCAGATCGGACTCGATTACGTGTCCTGCTCGCCGTTCCGGGTTCCCGTGGCGCGGCTCGCCGCGGCACAGGCGACGCTCGCCTCCGTCGAACGCGACAAGTAGCCGATCCGGTCTCGTGAGCGGCCCCGCGCCACGTCGCATGGCGACCGCCCGCGGGTTCATCATCGATCTCGAGCCGCTCCGACGAGATCCGGACTTCCGGCGTCTGTGGGCCGGCCAGTCGATCAACGTCATCGGCAGCCAGATCACTCGCGTCGCCCTGCCGTACCAGGTCTACGTCCTGACGGGTTCCACGCTCGCTCTCGCCGCGCTCGTGCTCGCCCAGCTCGTGCCGTTGCTTCTGTTCACCCTCGGGGGCGGCGCCATCGCCGACGCGATTGATCGGAAGCGGGTGCTGCTGATCACGCAGCTCGGCCTCGCCGCCACCAGCCTGAGCCTCGTGCTGCTGTCGCTGCAGGAGCAGCCGTCGGTGCCGTTCCTGTTCGTGACTGCCTTCGTGGCATCGGCATTCACGGCACTTGAGTGGCCGGCGCGCTCGTCGGCAATCCCGCGGCTCGTGCCGAAGGAGCGTCTCCGGGCAGCGATCGCGCTCGGCCAGTTGAGCTTCAGCGGCGGATCGGTCCTCGGCCCGGCCATCGCCGGCGGGTTGATTGCCACGGTCGGCGTTGCAGGCGCCTATGCCCTCGATGTCGTGACCTATGGACTTTCCCTCTTGATGATCGCGGGCATGCGGCCGATTCCACCCGTCGGGTTGCCCCGTCGCCCTGGGCTCGAGGCCATCCGCGAGGGACTGCGTTTCGTGCGCGTCCGCAAACTGATCCTGTCGACCTTCGCGATCGATCTGAACGCGATGATCTTTGGCAGCCCGCGGACCCTCTATCCGGTCCTTGCCCTGGACGTCTTCAAGGTCGGTCCGGTCGGCCTCGGGCTCCTGGCCGCCGCGCCGGCGGCCGGTGCCCTGATCGCCATCCTCCTGTCGGGCGGGATCTCGCGATTCCGCCGGATCGGGAGAGGCATCATTCTGGCCGTGGCGGGCTGGGGCGCCGCGATCCTGCTGTTCGGGATGTCGACGGGGTTCTTTGCCCTGGCCCTGTTCTTTCTCGCCGTCGCCGGTGCCGCGGACGTGGTCTCGGCGGTGTTTCGTTCAAGCGTCGTCCAGATGGAGACTCCGGACGAACTGCGCGGTCGCGTCGCGGCCATCCATATCCTTGTCGTGACCGGCGGACCGCAGGTTGGCGACATCGAGGCCGCCGTGGTGGCGTCCGCAATCGGCGCGCAGTTGTCGGTGATCAGCGGTGGGCTGCTCTGCCTGATTGGTGTCGTTGTTGTGGCGCGCCTGTTTCCGGAGCTCGATGCGCATGTCCTGCCACTTCCCGATGAGCCCTCGTCCGCCCGGGCCGGCGACGCCTAGAGGAGCCCTAGGCGCTCGATCGAGCCTCGCCCCTGGCAGGCGATCGCCGGTACGGTGCGTAGGCGGGCCACCACATGGAGGCGTCCACCAGCGCGGTGACGTCCGTACCTGCCGGGAGTGGTGAGAGGCCGGCTCGGAGCGCAGCACCGGCGACTTGAACGCGCCGCAGGTGTTCGTGCTCGAGATCCAGTTGCTCCTCGATGGAGAGCACGCGGTCGGGGAGGAGGCCGTGGAGTCCAAATGCCGTGCGCTCATCGAGCGGAAACGCCAAGTCCTTGGTGAGCAACCGGCGATTGAGCAGTTCGCTGCCCGTGACGCCAACATCCGCCGACAGGCCGGCGGCCAGGAGATGAAGGGGGAGGGCAGCGGTCGCACGGTTTGAGGATAGCCGCGGACTTCCGATCTGGACGCAGATCGGAACGTTCCGCGTGCTCCGCGGCAGCCAAACGCTCGAACGTCGTGTCTGGCCGCGAGCGCGGGTGCCGTCAGTCGTTTCGCCCGAAGGGTCGATGCAACTGCACCATGGCGATCCGGGTACAGTCAGGCGATGGCCGACACCCCCACCTTGACTGACCACGTGGAGGAGCACCGGTTCGAGGCGCACGTCGGTCGGGAGCTGGCGGGATTCGTCGACTACCGGCGGGCGGGAGGACGGCTGGTCCTCATCCATACCGAGGTGCTCGAAGCGTTTGCGGGCCGTGGCATCGGCGCGGCGATGGCCCGCTGGATCCTCGACAGTGCCCGCGAGTCGGGAATCCGAGTCACCCTCAAGTGCCCGTTCATACGTGCGTATGTGGCCCGCCACCCGGACTACGCGGACATCGTGACGCCCGACCCAGGGGACCGATCGCCTCGACCCTGACGGCCGGCGACCGCTCAGCTCCCGGCGGAACGAACGCGCGACCGGCCCAGGTCGCTCAGGTACTGCCGGCGATGTCGATGGCCTTGCCGCTCGTCCCCAGGCGAACCGCGACAAGCACGGCGAGCGCCGCCACCACGAGGATCGAAGCGGCAGCGATGGCCGCCTCGAGATCACCGGCCTGAAATTCCGCGTAGACCACGAGCGGTAGCGTCTGCGTTCGGCCGGTCACGTTGCCGGCGAACAGGATTGTGGCACCGAATTCGCCCAGCGATCGCGCCCAACTCATCACCAGGCCTGCGGCGAGCGCGGGCCTCGCCAGCGCCGCGGTGATATGCCGAAAGACCCCGAACGGACTTGCTCCGTCCACCTTTGCGGCGTCCTCCAGCTCACGTGGGACCAGGGCAAAGCCGGCTCGCGCGGAGCGGATGAAGAAGGGTGCCGAAACGAACACCTGGGCGATCACGACGGCCACAGTCGTGAACGGGATCGCCAGCCCGGTGCTGGCATCGAGCGGCTCGCCGAACAGCCCACGTCGTCCGAAGACGAGGAGGAGCGCGAGGCCGGCAACCGACGGGGGCAGCACGAGCGGAAGATCGACCACTACCTCGACGATCGAAGCGCCCCGGAACCGTCGCCTGGCGAGGATGAACGCCAGCGGCGTCCCCACCGCGACCACGATCAGCAGGCTCGCGAATGTGGTCAGCAGGCTCAGGCTGAGGGCGTTCAAGATGACCGGAGACCCGGTGACATCGACCAGCGCCCCGCCGCCGATGGCCCGGGCCAGCAGTGCCACGACCGGTATGGCGAGGAACAGCGCGACGAGCAAGGCCGAGCCCACGACGACCGCGCGCATCACGGGACCGAGGTGAACCCGAACGTCGCGAGGACCGCCTGGCCGGCCGGTCCCGTCAGCCAGGCGAGAAACGCGTGACCCGCGGCAACTCTCGAACTCGAGGCGGGCCCGAGGACGACGCCGCCGTAGGTCGCCACGACCGCGGCCTCCTCAGGGATCGGGATCCGGATCACCGAGGTCGAGCGAGCTGCGTCGGAGGCGTACACGATCGCCACGTCCCCCTCGCCGAGTTCGATCTTGGCAAGGACGGACGCCACGTTGTCTTCGCGGCTCACGACGTTGACGGCGTAGCGGACGGCAAGGTCCTCGGGCGCGCCCGGCAGGACCGCGAGGCGATCCAGCAGCGTCGTCGTGTACTGCGAAATTGGGACGGCGTCCCCGGCCGCGATGATCTTCAGGCCAGGCCGTGCGAGATCCGATGGCCCGGTGACATTGCCTGGATTGTCGGCCGGTACCACAATGGCCAGGGCGTTCATCGCAAACGCCATCGCGCCGCCATCGGTCAGGCCCCCGGCCGCCAGGGTTGCGGGGTTCGACACGTCCGCGGACAGAAAGACGTCGGCCCGCGCACCGTGCTCGATCTGAATCCGCAGGGCCGTCGACGATTCGGCCGAGACGACGAGATTGGTTCCGACCGCTGCAGCGTAGGCGTCACCCACGGCACGCATCGCGTCGCCCAGCGATGCGGCTGCAAAGACGATCAGCGGATCGGAGCTCGCCGGGCGCGTGTCTTTGAACGAGCATCCGGCAAGCGCGAACACGACGACGAGAGGAAGTCCGAACGCGAGACGAAGCCAGTGGATTCGCGCGTAGGGCCGATCGAGCCCATCGATCACCGACCGGTCTCCACGATGACGTTCGTTGCCTTGACCACGCAGACGGCAGGATCCCCGACCTTGAGACCCATTTCCGAGACGGCTTCCGCGGTCATCAGGCTGACGATTCGATGCGGTCCGGCGAGGACCTCGACGACGGCGGCGATCCGATCCTTCTCGATCCGCGTGACCACGCCGCTGAACCGGTTGCGCGCCGACTGGCTTGTCGCTCGCGGGTCCGGATTCCGCCGGCGTCGCTCCTCGAGCAGGCGGACGATCTCCGCGATCGGGACGAGCCGCTGGCTGCCGGCGGAACGATCCATCGTCAGGCCACCGCCCGCCTCCCAGCGCCGCAGCGTATCCACCGTCACACCGAGCATCTCGGCGGCCTGGCCGACGCGAAGATGGCGATCCGTCAGATCCAATGATCCTGGTTTTCTTGGCCTCATAGCGAGGTATTGTCGGCCAAGAATTGTCAGATAGCAAGATATGTCTCGGAGTCAGGCACGCCTGCGACCGAGCCCGCGCCACGACGGCTTCCAGGACCGATGTCCGCCGGGCGGCTCTAGTTGGGCCCAGGATGTCTCGGCAATGCCCCCGGCAGACCGAGTGACACCACGGCGATCGCGACGGCGACGATCGTGAGCACGCCGAACCCAAGGGAAACCGCGGCCGGCGTCACGGCCGCGGCGAGGATCGCTCCAGCAAGACTCGCACCCACTACACCGCCCAGGTAGCGCCCCGTGTAGTAGGTGCCGGCCGCCATGCCGACGCGCTCGGGCCGGATCTTCTCGAACGCGGCCGCCTGGCGCGGCGATCCGGCCAACCCCATGCCCAGTCCGATGACCCCGAGGAGGATTCCCACGGTCAGGAATGACGACCCGCCGGCGGGTAGCCACAGGCCGGCCAGACCCGCCCCCATGACCAGGGTTCCGGTGACGACCAGGGCGCGACGCCCGCGCCGGTCGGAGGCCCGACCGCCGAATGGCGCCACGATCGCGCCTACCCCAGAGATTCCGAGCAGGACGAGACCGCTCGTTGCTGCCGAGCCGCTCAGAATCTGCTCAACGAGCAGCGGGGTAAGGATAAAGCACGCATGCAGCACCACGGTGTTCCCGAACACACCCGCCACCGCTGCGGCATACGGCCCATGGGCGAACAGATGTGGATCCACCGCGGGATGCTCGATCGCGAGCTCGTAGCGCAGGAAGATCACGCCAAGCGGCACGATCGCCACGGCCGCGATCAGGGGAATCGATCCTTCGCCTCCTCGAATGGCCACGAGGAACGCGACGATGATCGCACCCAGCAGGCCCAGACCAATGAGGTCGAGGGGTGCTCGCCGTCGTGCGGACACGGGCGCGTCGGCGTGGCCACCGTCCGGCCCGGGACTGCCACGGGCCGCTGGGCGAAGAAGTCCGACGCTGGCCAGCGCAATCAGCGCGACCGGCACCGCGATCACGAACAGGCTCCGCCAGCCGAATGTGACGACGAGCACTCCGCCGATGAACGGCCCCGCGGCCGCGCTCGTCGAGATCAGGAGGTCGAAGAGTCCGAATGCCTCACCCCGTCGGGCAGGCGGCGCCGTATCCCGAATGAGCGCCGCGGAACTGGTCGACACCAGCGCGCCGCTGACGGCCTGCAGCACGCGGGCCACCTGCAGCAGGCCGAAGGTCATGGCCCCGACGGCGACCGCGGAGGCTGCCGCGAAGACGACGATGCCGAGCAGGAACATACGGCGATGCCCGAATCGATCCCCCAGCGACCCGCTCGCCGGCAAGGCGACGGCAACCGCTCCGAGATACAGGGTGACGAGCGAGGCAACCTGGCCCGCCCCCAGCTGGAATTCCTCCATCACGCCCGGCAGCGCCACGGCCAGCATCGTCGAGTTCAGGGGCACGAGGATGGATCCGGAGGCGATCCCGAGCATCGTCGGCGTGAGCAGGCTACCGGAGCCGGACCGGCTCACAGGAGGCGGACAGTCCCG
>JBKKBB010000134.1:0-3464 GCA_046714395.1 Candidatus Limnocylindrales bacterium
GGATCGGTCTGACGGTGGAGGCCGCAACGCACCAGGCCTGGCTTGGCGCCCGCGCCCGCGCGCAATTCCACGCCGGTCTGATCGAGGAAGCACGATCGCTGCGAGAGCGCTTCGATCCAGCCTTGCCGGCCTTCAGTGCGATCGGGTATCGCGAAGCCTGGGCCGTCCTGGACGGAGCGATCGACCGGGAAACGGCGATTGCCGGCGACGCGCAGCGCAACGTTGCCTTCGCAAAGCGCCAGCGAACCTGGTTTCGCGCGGAGCGGGAGATCGCCTGGCTGGATGCCAGGACCAGCACCCTGGACGCGGTGGCCCTGCAGACGGCGTACCGGCTCCTCGGTGCTCTCGATCGGCGCTGATCCTGCGCCCCGCGTATCCTTCCGGCCGTGCCGAAACGTGACTCGATCGACCTGACGCCGCCCGTCGAGCGGGCATTCCTGGTCGCGGTCGATACGGGTTCGGACGAGGGCTGGACCGCGGAGGACTCGCTGGTCGAGCTTTCCAACCTCGTCACCACGGCAGGCGCCGAGGTCGTCGGGGCCGAATGGCAGAACCGGCGCCACATTGACCCGAACTGGTATGTCGGCAAGGGCAAAGCCGAGGAACTGGTGTCGGCCAGGTCGGAAACCAGCTTCAATCTCCTGGTCACAGACGACGAGCTCTCACCCTCGCAGCAGAAGTCGCTTGAGTCGCTGCTCAACGTCAAGGTGATCGACCGCAGCCGGCTGATCCTGGACATCTTTGCCCAACACGCGAAGACCCACGAAGGTCGCCTCCAGGTTGAACTGGCCCAGCTCGAGTACCAGCTCCCGCGCCTGACCCGCCTGTGGACGCACCTGTCACGGACCGGCGGCGGCATCGGCACGCGCGGCCCCGGAGAATCGCAGCTCGAGACGGACCGCCGGCTGATCCGCGCACGGATCAAGAAGATGAAAGCCCGGGTCGAGGAGGTTCGCCAGAACCGCGCCACCACCGCGCGAGGGCGCGATCGACGGCTGATGGCGACCGTCGGCATCGTCGGCTACACGAATGCGGGCAAGTCAACCCTGCTCAACACGCTTGTCGGGTCCGTGGTCGCACTCGCCGAAGACAAGCTCTTCGCGACGCTCGACCCGACCAGCCGGCAGGTCAAGCTCGGTGACGGTCAATCGGCGATCGTGACCGACACGGTCGGGTTCATCCACAAACTGCCGCATCAGCTGGTCGATGCCTTTCGAGCGACCCTCGAGGAGGTCAATCGAGCCGACGTGCTGCTCGAGGTCGTGGATGCCTCGGACGCCCACTTCAGGGAGCACCGGGCGACGGTGCAGGAGGTCCTCGACGACCTCGGAGCCGGCGACAAGCCTCGGCTCGTCGTGTTCAACAAGGCCGATCTGCTCGATCCGGCCGCTGCCGATGTGCACACACCGGCCCCCGCGATCGCCGGGAGCGTGTTCGTATCGGCCCTGACCGGCTACGGGATGGACACGCTCAGGGGCGCGCTGTCAGCGCTCCTCGCGTCGCTCTGGGTCGAGGTCGACGTGCACGTGCCGTACGCCGCCGGCGAACTGCTTGCCCGGATCCGGGAGCGGGGCGCGATTGAACTTGACTACCAGCCTCGTGACGTCCGGGTTACTGGTCGTGTCGCACCCGTGCTGGCGAACGAGCTGGAACGAGCAGCCGCTGCCTGGAGTGAAGCGCTCGAGGCGTAAGGTGCAGGGACGCACACTTCCCACGAGGAGGCATCGGGGATCGCGGGTACCCTGAACTGGTACAGGTCGATGAGACGGTGTCCGCTTCGGGCACCTCGGCCCGGAGTTCTCCCTTGACAGACACCCTCGCACGAGATCTGCACGACGATCTGGCCCTGCTGATCGAGCTTGAGCCCGAGGCGGCCCGCCTCTACGACCGCCACGCACGGGTCGCCGAGGAATGGTTTCCCCACGATTTCATTCCGTACAGGCTCGGGCGCGATTTCGACAAGGAGCCCTGGACCCCTGACCAGCCGCGCCTGACCGGCGTAGCCCAAACGGCCTTTGAGGTGAACCTCCTGACCGAGGACAACCTGCCTGCCTACCATCGGCTCATCCACGGGATGTTCGGTGCCGGCGACGGTGCCTGGATCAGCTGGATCGGTCGCTGGACCGCCGAAGAGGGGCGCCATGCCATCGTCCTGCGCGACTACCTGACCGTCACCCGGAATCTCGATCCGATCGCGCTCGAGCGGGGACGGATGACGCAACTCCAGCATGGCTACGATCGCGACACGATCGACACGCTGCGCGGCCTGGCGTACGTGGCGTTCCAGGAACTGGCGACCCGCATCTCGCACAAGAACACCGGGCGCTATTCCAACGATCCGGTGGCAAACAGGATCATGACCCGGATCGCCGCTGATGAGAACCTGCATATGGTCTTCTACCGCGACATCCTGGGCGCGGCGCTGCGGATCCAGCCGTCACGAGCCGTCCGGGCGATTGTGGCCGAGGTGCTGGCGTTCCAGATGCCCGGCCACGGCATCCCCGGGTTCCTGCGCAAGGCGGCCGCCATCGCCAAGGCGGGGATCTACGACATCCGGATCCATCGGGACGAGGTCCTGGTCCCGATCATCAACCACTGGAAGATCTTCGAGTTGACGGGCCTGGACGCCGCGGCGGAAGAGGCCCGTCGGGCCCTGGCGGCGCATCTCGCCAAGCTGGAGGCAGCGGCCCAACGGTTCGAGGAGAGGCTCGCCATGTCGACCGTCCCGAGGATCGTACGCGCAGGCTAGTCCGGCGAGTCGCCCACCCCGAGGGCCCCGTTCCGCCCCAATCGTGGACGAGCTGTGGACGGGACCCTCGAAATGGCCATTGAATCGCGAAATGTCGTGGATAAGTGGGTATCGGACCCGGGTGGCCGCAGGGTACATTACGTCTTGCCCGGAGAGGCAACGAACCAGAACGATCAGGTCGATGCTTGCATGGACCACAGAGCGCAGGGTGCTTGCACCAGGCGCGATGGATCGGGAAGGGGAGTGGTTTCTCCGGGCGTTTTCGTGTCCCCGGCCGGGAGCGACGGTCGGGCGGGACGCGTCCAGCTTTCCGGGGGTAATGAGGGCCTGTCCGGGTGTGCGGACGCTGACCTCCGGGCTTGTGGTCCGCCGTGTCCAGGGGCCCGGCCCGCGGGGCCCGACCCGGTCGTGGATCGGATGTGGACGAGATCCTCAATTCGGACTCGGTTCTCGAAAACTCGTGGATAAAGCCCCTTCCGTCGCTGTGGGCCCGCCCGTAGATTAGGTCTTGCCCGAAGGGGCCCCAAACGATCGGTGGACCGACCGGTGCTTGCACAGGTCCCGTCCCGGAGCTTGCTCTGGTGGCGGAGGGGACACAGGTCGAGAGGCGGTTCCTTCGGGCGTTTTGCTGTCCCCAGCACAGGATGTGACCGTGCCGTTCAGCGCCCGACACGATCCCGAGCTCGAAGTCGATGCGATCCGGTCTGCCCACCAG
>JBKKBB010000135.1:0-11235 GCA_046714395.1 Candidatus Limnocylindrales bacterium
TGGTTCTACGTGGCCTTCATCGAGCTGCGCGACGGCAAGATCTACCGGGAGACCGCGTACTTCGCGGCGCCCTTCGAAGCGCCCGAGTGGCGCCGGCCGTATGTCGAGCGGATGGAAGGGGACGTGACCCGATGACGGCCAGCGCCGATGAACCCTGGCCATGGTCGCCCGCATTGGATGGGCCGACCGCGATCTACGTGGTGTCCGGGATGAGCTTCATCCGCCGCGACGACCACGGCGCGATCTTGCTCGATACCGCTGCGCTGGACCCGCCCTCCGTGATGCCGCCGGTCCTCTGGTCGGAGCGAAGTCCTGCCCACACGCTCGAGAACACCGGTCCGGACCCACTCGTGCTGATCGGCGTTGAGTTGAAAGACTAGGTCCACGGGTGAGCCGCCAGCGCCCCGAAGCCAACACACCCGCCGCCCGCCACCAACCCGACTCCCTGTGGTCCCCCGCACGACGCCCGTTGACGATCGGGCTCGTGCTCACGATCACGCTGGTCGCGGCCGAAGCCCTGGCCGTATCGACGGCGATGCCGGTCGTGGCGCGAGAGCTCGGCGGACTTGAGCTCTATGGCTGGGTGTTCTCGGCGTTCTTCCTCGGCTCGCTGATCGGAATCGCGATCGTCGGCGGGTTGATCGACGAACGTGGCGTGCTCTTCCCGTTCGTTCTCGGCCTGATCATCTTCGCGATCGGCCTGCTCATCTGCGGGTTCGCCACCTCGATGCCCATGGTGGTGGTCGGCCGCTTCGTGCAGGGCATCGGCGGGGGAGCAGTCCCGCCCGTCGCCTACGTAGCGATCGGGCGCAGCCTGCCCGAGCGCCTGCGTCCGCGCATGTTCGCGACCCTGTCGGGAGCCTGGGTCGTGCCCGGGCTCATCGGGCCGGCGATCGCCGGGTTCGTCGCCGAAGCGTGGCACTGGCGGGTCGTGTTCCTCGGCCTGCTTCCCCTGCTCACCTTCGCCGGCATCCTGGCGATACGGGCGATGCGCTCGATTCCGAAGACGGCAGACGCGGGTCCGCCGCGCCAGGCCGCATCCCGCCAGGGACGGGCGCGCCACTACCTGCTCGCCGTGGCCTCCGCGGTCGGGGCAGGCATCCTGACCACCGCGCTGTTGCAGCAGGATCTCCGGATCGTGGTGTCGATGTCCGCGCTGGGAATCCTCATCGGCGGCCTCGCCTTCAGGCAGCTCACGCCGATCGGGACACTGCGCCTCGCCCGAGGGTATCCGTCGGCCGTCCTGCTGCGGGGCGTGCTCACGTTCGCCTTCTTCACGGTTGACGCCAACATCACCCTGTTGCTCCAGGAGGTGCGCGGCTGGTCGGCCTTCGCGGCCGGTCTGGCGCTTTCGGCCGCGACGATTTCGTGGAGCGTCGGGTCCTGGTACCAGTCCCGGCATTCGCTGCGGGTTGGACCCGAGCGCTTCGTGCGGATCGGCTTCCCGTTGGTGGCGGCCGGCATGGCGGGCGTCGCCCTGGCCCTGCTGCCCGAGGTGCCGGCCTGGATCGCGATCCCGTGTTTCGCGGTGTCGGGGCTTGGGATGGGGCTCAGCTACTCCCAGTTCGCGATCATCGTGCTGCGTGACGCTCCGGTTGCGGCGCAGGGGGCCGCCACGGCAGCAATTTCGCTGTCGGATGCCCTCGGCACCGCCCTGGGTACCGGCATTGCGGGCGCCATGATCGCGACGGCGGTCCGGGCCAACGCCGGTGCTGGGCCCGGTCTCGGGGCGGCAATCGGGATGGGCATCGCCGTCGCCATGCTTGGATTCCTCGCCGCGCCGCGACTGTGGCGAGCGGGCCGTGCCGGCCCGGGTCAGGATCAGCCCGCGACCGTACGCTAGACTCGCACGGTCGATCGGACGGTCCGGTCCCGGCGCCCCGATCGATGCCCAGGAGGAACCCGAACTAATGTCTGTCGAGGCGCTTCGCGCGAAGATCCGCGAGATCCCGGACTTCCCGAAGCCGGGCATCCTCTTCTACGACATCACGACGCTCCTCAAGGACGCGGCGGCGTACCGCGAAGCTATCTCCGAGATGCTCGAGCCCTACCGCGGCGAGCAGATCGATCTCGTCGTCGGCATGGAGTCGCGCGGGGTTATCTTCAGCGCCCCGATGGCCTACGAGCTGGGGGCGGGCCTCGTGCCCGTTCGCAAACTCGGCAAGCTCCCGGCGGAGACGCTGAGCGTCGAGTACGCCCTCGAGTATGGGTCCAACACGCTCGAAATCCATCGCGATTCGGTCCAGCCAGGGCAGAAGGTTCTGGTGGTGGACGACCTCCTCGCCACCGGCGGCACGGTCCACGGCACGATCGAGCTGATCGAGCGCCTGAAGGGCGACATCGTCGGGCTCGCATTCCTCGTGGAGCTCGACTTCCTGCACGGTCGCGACCGACTCGAGGGTCGACGCGTCACGAGCGTGATTCGGTACTGACCGGCCACGACGAGCAGGATCCGGCGCCATGAGCGGTCCTCCGCCCGACCTGTCACGCCGCCGGTTCTTCCGCCAGTTCGCGGGCGAAGTCGTCGCGAGCGCGGCCCAGGTTGTCGGCGCGGTCACGGCCGTACGCGATCAATCCGCCAGCGAAGCGCAGTTACTGCTGCGCGGCGATCTCGGGGCAACCGGATCCAGGTCCACGCCGAGCGTCGAGGGCGGGGTTGGCCAGGCACCGACCGGCTTCCGGACGCCCTTCCGGTTTGCCTCGGATGACGCCCTGCTGGTCATCGACCAGCGCACCCTTCCCGATGCCCTCGTCGAGCTCTCGGTCAAGAGCGCCCATGACGCCGCGAAATTGATCCGTGACATGGCGGTGCGGGGCGCGCCGGCAATCGGTCAGGTGGCTGCACTCAGCTTCGCCCTGAGCGGGTATCTGGCTCGAAACGCGCCACCCCACGTCCGGCGCATGCTGATGAAGTCGGCCGCTCGCAGCCTCACCGAGGCGCGCCCGACGGCGATCAATCTTGGCTGGGCGGTCCGGCGCGTGATGGATCGATTCGAGGCGCTCGATGCCGACGGTTCGACCGGCGACGTGATCGCGGCCGGGCTACGAGCCGAGGCAGAGGAGATCGTGGCCGAGGCGACCGACGACCACGGGCGACTCGCCGAGGCCGGCGTCGCGGTCCTCCCCGATGTGGGGGACCGCGAGTTGCGCCTCCTGACCCACTGCAATACGGGCCCCCTTGCATGCGGGCAGTTCGGGACAGCCCTGGGCGTCATCCAGGCAGCTCACCATGCCGAGCGTCCGCTGCACGTCTGGGTCGACGAGACGCGGCCCTACCTGCAGGGAGCCCGACTCACCACCTGGGAACTGCAGCAGGCCGGGGTGCCGCACACCCTGATCCCGGATGTGGCAGCGGGTTCGTTGATGGCAGGCGGCGAGGTCGATGCGATCCTCGTCGGAGCTGACCGCATCGCCGCCAACGGCGACACCGCGAACAAGGTCGGTACCTACTCGCTGGCCGTGCTCGCGGCGCATCACGGCATCCCGTTCTACGTCTGCGCGCCGCTGTCGTCGGTGGATCTCGCGACGCCGGATGGCGCCGCAATTCCGATCGAAGAGCGGCCGGCGGACGAGGTCAGCACAATCAGAGGCCAGCGAATCGCCCCGCTTGGGACCCCGGTCCGGAACCCGGGGTTCGACGTCACGCCGGCTGCCCTGATCAGCGGGATCGTGACGGACGAAGGGGTTCTTCGCGCGCCGTTCGGGCCGGCCCTCGCCGACGCCGGCGCCCGGCGCGACGCCCGGCGGGCCGCGGCCGCGAGCCTCCGATGACGAGCCTCGGATGACGAGCCTCGCGATCTCCCGCGGCGAGGCGACCGTGACGGCGTCGGCGACCACGGATCGAGCCCTCCTGCGAGCGTTCCTCGACCAGGACCCGCTCTATGCCGCCTATGCCATCTGCGACCTCGACGACCGGGAATTTCCACGGACGCGCTGGGGCGCCGCCTGGTCCGGCGGGTCCATCGTCGCGATCGTCCTGGAGTATTCGGGCGGTTCACCTCAGCCATTGTTCGCGATGGGCCGGGACGAGGGCATCGATGCGATCCTCCGCGACGTCATCCGTCCACGCGCTGCGTACGTTGCGGCCCTGCCGTCGCTGCTCCCGGTCATCCAGACGAGGTACCGCCTGGACCCGGGTCCGCAGATGGTCCGGATGACCGTCGACCGATCGGGGTTCCGCCCGGCGGACGACCCCGGTATCGAGCGACTCGGGCCGTCGGACGCGATGGAGCTGAACCGGCTCTACCAGCTGGGCTTCGGCGCGTGGTTGCCACCGCAGTCCATCGGCGAAGGCGTGTACTTCGGGCTTCGCGTGCGTGGGCGGCTCGTGTCGGCGGCCGGGACGCACGTCCTGAGCGGAGCCGCCCGGCTCGCGGTGGTGGGCAACGTCCTGACCCACAACGACTTCCGCGGGCGCGGTTACGCGACCGCCGTGACGGGCGCGGTCACCGCGGAACTCCTCCGATCGTGCGACTATGTCGCGCTCAACGTCCGGGCGGACAACCCGCCGGCGATCAGCGCCTACCGCCATCTCGGCTATACCGAACACGTTCGGTTCGAGGAGCGACTCGCGCATCGGATTGGATCACCGTGGTCCGAATTCGTCTCGTCGGTTCGCCGCCGCCTCATGCCCCGGAAGGAGTCTCCAGCCCCATGACCATCGCGCAATCGCCGGGTCCGCTGCCCGCCCACGATGTGACCGACCTTGCCCTGGCCGCCGAGGGTGTCCGTCGCATCGAATGGGCGGAGCGCGAGATGCCGGTGCTGCGCCTGATCCGCGCGCGCTTCGCCGCCGAGCGACCGCTTGCCGGGATCCGGGTCGGGGCGTGCCTGCACGTCACGAGCGAGACGGCCAATCTGATGCGGACGCTGAAGGCAGCGGGCGCGGAGGTCGTTCTGGCGGCGTCCAATCCGCTGTCCACGCAGGACGATGTTGCCGCCGCACTCGTCGCCGAGTACGGCATCGCGACCTTCGCCCGTCGCGGCGAGGATCGCGACAGCTACTACCGGCACCTCAACGCGGTCGCCGACACCCTTCCCCAGCTGACCATGGACGACGGCTGCGACCTCGTGTCGCTGATCCACCAGGAGCGTCCGGACCAGGTGAAGGATGTTCTGGCCGGCACCGAGGAGACGACCACAGGCGTGATTCGGCTCCGGGCAATGGCGGCGGACGGTGCCCTCGGGTATCCCGTGATTGCGGTCAACGAGGCACTCACCAAACACCTCTTCGACAATCGCTACGGGACCGGACAGTCCACGGTGGACGGCATCATCCGGGCCACGAATCTGCTGATCGCGGGACGCAACGTCGTCGTGGCCGGGTACGGTTGGGTCGGGCGCGGCATCGCAGCGCGCATGGACGGCCATGGTGCCCATGTCGCGGTCGTGGAGGTTGACCCGGTTCGCGCGCTCGAGGCGCTGATGGACGGGTTCCAGGTCATGACCGCGGGCCAGGCGGCTGGCTGGGGCGACCTGTTTGTGACCGCCACCGGCAACGTCAACGTCTTCCGGCGCGAGCACTTCGAGGCGATGAAGGACGGCGCCGTGCTGGCCAATTCCGGACACTTCGACGCCGAGCTGGATCTGGCCGCGCTCCGCGCCATGGCGGAGGGTCACGTTCGCGAAGTGCGCAACAACGTGCAGGAGTTCGACCTCGGCGGGAAGCGCGTGCACCTCGTGGCGGAGGGCCGATTGGTCAATCTGGGGGCGGCCGAGGGCCACCCGGCGGCAGTGATGGACATGAGCTTCGCGAACCAGGCGCTGGCCGCTGAGTATGCCGCGAAGCACCACGCGGACCTGTCTGCGCAGGTCTATCTCGTCCCCGAGGCGATCGATGCCGAGGTGGCCCGACTCAAGCTTGCGGCAATGGGGATCACTCTCGACTCGATGACGTCCGAGCAGGTGGCCTACGTCGCCTCGTGGCGTCAGGGAACCTAGCAACCCGAGAGGCTCGCCGACCACCATGGACCGCACCATCGCCCCATACGGGAGCTGGCAGTCGCCGTTCCCGATCGAACGCATGACCGATGGGGTCGTGTTCATCAGCGAACTTCGTGCCGTGGGCGATGTCCGCTGGTGGCTCGAGGGTCGGCCCGACGAAGGCGGTCGTCAGGTGCTGGTCCGTCGTGATCCGGACGGCAGCATCATCCGCATGACGCCTGAGGGCTTCAACGCTCGCACGCGTGTCCACGAATATGGCGGCGCCGCGACCCTGGTCTCGGGCGAGCTGGTCGTGGTCTCGGATTTCAGCACCGGGCGATTGCATCGGGTGACCGCGCCGGGCGAGCTGGTGGCGCTGTCGCCCGATCGCGCCTGGCGATTCGCCGACCTCGAGCACGACGTCGCCCGCGGCCGGTTGTATGCCGTCCGCGAAGATCACGAGCCGGATGCCGTGGCCACCCACGGCGAGTGCGTGAACGATCTCGTCTCCATCGATCTCGCGACTGGCGACATCGAAGTCATCGCCGCCGGGGCGGATTTCTATGCCGCACCGCGACTCTCGCCCGACGGGCGGACGCTCGTCTGGCTGGAGTGGCGACACCCGAACATGCCCTGGGACGGCACGGACCTCAAGCTCGCGGCGGTCGGCGAGGGCGGTAACCTCGGCCCGGCGACCACCATCGCCGGCAGCCCGACCGAGTGGGTCACCCAGCCCCGCTGGTCGCCGCAGGGCGTCCTTCACTTCGTCGCCGAACCAGACGGCTGGATGAATCTCCACCGTTTCCACGGAGGCGTCGTGGAGTCGATCGCGACGATGACCGCGGAGTTCGCCTTCCCGGACTGGGTCTTCGGCGGATCCGAATACGGGTTCCTGCCTGGCGGCGGCATCCTCGCAGTGGGCCGCAGCGGCGGGCGCGATCGTCTGTACCGGATCGATCATGATGAGACATGGACCGTCCTGGACCTCCCGTACACCGAGATCGGCTCCATCTCGATTGACGGTGACGTGGCGGCAATTCGGGCCGTCTCGCCGCACGAGCCGGCCGTGGCCGCCGACCTGTCGCTGTCGACTGGGGCGATCACGATCCTGCGCCGAGCCACACCGTTCATTCCGGATCCGGCGGACGTGTCGGTCCCGCGCCACGTCGAGTTTCCCTCGACCGACGGCCGGACTGCCTTCGCGAACTACTACCCCCCGCACAACGTCAGCTTCCGGGCGCCGGATGGGGAGCTCCCCCCGCTCATCGTGACGTCGCACGGCGGCCCGACCGCTCCGGCCTTCAGCGGCTGGGCCACAAGCATGCAGCTGTTCACCAGTCGCGGCTACGCCGTGCTCGATGTCGACTATGGGGGGAGCACCGGCTACGGCCGCGATTATCGGAAGTCCCTTGAGGGAACGTGGGGGATCGTCGATGTGGACGACTGTGTCGCCGGTGCCGAGTGGCTCGTCGGACAGGGCCTCGCGGACCCGGCCCGCCTCGCAATCCGGGGCGGCTCGGCGAGCGGATTCACGACGCTCGCTGCCCTGGCCTTTCGACGAACCTTCTCCGCCGGCACCACCTATTTCGGGATCGGCGATCTGCGTGCGTTCGTGAATGACACCCACAAGTTCGAGTCCCGTTACCTCGAGGGCCTCGTGGGTCCCTGGCCTGCCATGGAGCAGCGCTACCTCGACCGCTCACCATCGCTCCATGCCGACCAGATCGTGGCGCCCGTCCTGGTGCAGCAGGGCGCAGAGGACCGGATCGTGCCCCCGTCCGAGGCGGAACGGATAGTGGATGCCTTGTGGGAGCGTCGCGTCCCCCACGCCTACCTGCTGTTTCCCGGGGAGGACCACGGATTTCGGAGTCGCGAGGCGATCATCCGGTCGTTCGGCGCCGAGTTGTCCTTCTACGGGCAAGTGTTCGGCTTCAACCCGGCCGACGACATCGAGCGGCTCGAGATCAACTTTCTGGACGAGTTCCGGGCCGCGCGTCGCTGAGCCGCAGGCGTCGTCAGGCCCGCAGCAGGTCGCGCATGGCCGCGAGGCCGCGGTGAACTTCCTCGAACGAGGTTGACAGCGGCGCCAGACCGATGCGGACGCTATCCGGGGTACGGAAGTCCGGGAGGACACCGCGGGCGATCAGGCCTCTGGTCACCTGCCGCGCGTCGGGATGGCGGATGGAGACGTGGTTTCCGCGTCGCGTCGGGTTCCGTGGCGAGCCGAGCGTGCAGCCCAGCGGCGCGAGCCACGCATCCAGCAGCTCCACCGCGTACTCGGTGAGCGCGATGCCCTTGGCACGGATGGCCGCGATCCCGGCCTCGGCCGACAGCGCGATCCCGGCCTCGGCAGCGGCGAGTCCCAGCATCCCTGGAGTGCCAACGAGCCAGCCCGCGATGCCCGGCCGTCGTTGGAATCGTGGACCCATCTCGAACTGCTCGGCTTGGGCGAACCAACCCTGGATCGGCGGGCGCAGCGCTTCCTGCAGCTCGCTCCGGACGTACAGGTAGGCTGGTGCCCCGGGGCCGCCGTTCAGATACTTGTAGGTGCAGCCGACGGCCAGATCGACCCCGTTCTCCGCCAGCCGGATCGGCAGGGCACCGGCGCTGTGCGACAGGTCCCACAGGACCAGGGCGCCCGCGTCGCGGGCACGAGCCGTGATCGAAGGCAGGTCCGCGATCGCGGCAGAGCGGTAGTCGACGTGCGACAGGAGGATCAGGGCAAGGTCGTCGTCAAGGACCCGTTCGACGTCGGCCAGCGAGACGCCCTCGATCTCGTCGCCGGCCAGCCACCGAACCTCCAGTCCCCGGTCCGCGGCAAGGCCCTCGACAACGTATCGACCAGTCGGAAATTCGTCGGTGGCCACCGCGATTGCCCGGCGGTCCGGCCGTGCGTCGAGGGCCGCCACGGCGAGCCGAAAGAGGTTGACCGTCGTCGAATCGGTGATCGCGACCTCGCCGGCGCCTGCGCCGAGAACGCCCGTTCCGAGCAGGTCGCCGACGCGGGTCGGTGCGTCCAGCCAGCGGTCCCAGCCCCGGATCAGGTCTCCAGGCCATTCGTGCTCGGCCACCTGGCCGACGGCATCGATTGCGGCGAGCGGCGGGCGCCCGAGCGAGTTGCCGTCGAAGTAAACAAGCGTCGGATCCGGCATCGCGAACCGCGCGCGAAACGGGGCGAGTGAATCCGCCGCGTCCAGTGTCCGCGCGCGTTCGAGACTGGTCAGGTCCATCGCCGCAGTCTATCGGCGGTGGGTTTCGCCGGCCCAGCTTCAGCCCCGCCGGCCCGCCGCCGGGCCGCGGCCGGCCCGCCGCGCGTCCGCCTCGTGCTACGCTCGCGCCGATGGCTCCGAGGACCGCATGACCAGCATCGTCGACGCGCCGCACTACCTGTTCACCTCGGAATCGGTGACCGAGGGTCATCCGGACAAGATGTGCGACCAGATCAGCGACGCGATCCTGGACGCGATCATCGCCGAGGACCCAGACGCACGCGTTGCCTGTGAGGCGGCCACCACGACCGGCCTGGTCATCGTGCTCGGTGAGATCACCACGTCCACCTACATCGACTTCCAGCAGGTCGTCCGCGAGACCGTCCGGGAGATCGGCTACACCCGTTCGGACTATGGCTTCGACTACGAGACCTGCGGGACGATGGTCTCGATCAAGGAGCAGTCGCCGGATATCGCCCTCGGCGTGAACGACGCCCTCGAGGTCCGGGGCGAGCGGGTGACAGTCGGGGAGCTGGGTGCGGGCGACCAGGGGATGATGTTCGGCTTTGCCTGTCGCGAGACGCCCGAGCTGATGCCCTTGCCGATCGCCCTCGCCCACCGGATGGCTCGGCGCCTCGCCGAGGCCCGCAAGTCAGGCCAGTTGCCCTACCTGCGACCGGATGGCAAGACCCAGGTCACGGTCGAGTATGAGAACGGCACCCCAGTCCGGGTCCGAACGGTCGTCCTGTCGGCCCAGCACGATCCCGACGTCCGGATGGAGCGTCTCCACGACGAGCTCGTGGAAACCGTGATCCTCCCGACGATCCCAGTCGAGCTTCGAGAAGCGGACCCCGTCATGTACGTCAACCCGACCGGGCGCTTCGTCCTGGGCGGCCCAATGGGTGATGCCGGCCTGACCGGCCGCAAGATCATCGTGGACACGTACGGCGGCATGGCCCGTCACGGCGGCGGCGCGTTCTCCGGCAAGGATCCGACGAAGGTCGATCGGTCCGGCGCGTATGCCGCACGCTGGGTGGCCAAGAACGTCGTCGCGGCCGGGTTGGCCGACCGGTTCGAGATCGAGATCGCGTACGGCATCGGGATCGCCCATCCACTGTCGGTGTCGATTGACACGTTCGGGACGAACCACGTGCCGGACGACGCGATCGAAGCCCTCATCGAGCGGCACTTCGACCTTCGTCCCGGCGCCATCATTTCCGCCCTCGACCTGCGTCGAGCGATCTATCGCCAGACCGCCACCTACGGCCACTTTGGGCGGCCGGACCTGGATCTGCCCTGGGAACGCACCGACAAGGCTGAGCTGCTCGCCGCGGAGGCTGGACTCGCGCTGCCCGACCTGAGCATCGCGGGCTAGTTCAGCGAGCCCGCGCGCGGGGGACCGCGGTCGGACCGCGGCGGCCGCCTATTTCGGCCCAGATACGAACCGGGTTCGTGGTGTCGGCCAAGGGAGGCGTGTTTCGGCCCAGCTACGAACTGGGTTCGTGCAAAGTACGGCAACCGTGGACCGACGCGGCCGCTACGACATTCCTCCGGATCGGCCCGAGCGCGATCAATCGGGACGCCGCCGCGCTGAGGTTCCAGGAAGTGGTGGAACCGCACGTAGCACGATCGGGGTTCGTACGTGCACCTGGTCGGGCCGGGCCCACCTGGCCGGGCCGGGCCGCGCCCCGGGCCTAGCCACGCTGGCCTACCGCGCCCGCATGCGATTGGAGGTGGTATTTCAGCTGCGTCGACCTGACCTGGCAGACAAGCGCGGGGGATCGGCCGCTTCATCACGCCACATCTGGTACTCGGAGGTCCCGGGCGCCGTCTTGAGGCTCCGGGGATCTGCTTTCGTTCCGCTGCCCATCGAGCCCATCGATGTCCCCTTCTGGCTGCTACCGACCCAAGAAAGTCTGGTGGCCAGTCAACCACGCGCGGCGAGGCGAGGCAATCCTGCCCGGTAGAGACGTGAGTATCCCAGGGTCTGTGCTGGACACGGGTCGGCCCCACTTCCTGGCCAATGCTCCTCCGGGGAGCACTATCCGGGTTCGGGCGGGGGTCGAGCCCGCCCGAGCACCCCACGAGCGGAGGCCGTGGCAGC
>JBKKBB010000136.1:0-12382 GCA_046714395.1 Candidatus Limnocylindrales bacterium
CACGCCCGAGCGCTGCGTTCGTCGAGTCGTTACCGGTCGTGCCCTGCTGGATCCTGCCCCCAGCGTCGATCACGATCGAAGGCTCAGGCGCGGCTCCCGACCCGCGCTCATGTGGCCCGAACGCCGCCGGGGGAGCGTCGGCCGGGAGTGATGTCACGACGGCCGCGGACCGCCCGCGGGGCCCGAGGGACGCAGCCGCTGCCTCCGAGACCGCCTCAGGGATGCTGGGCTGCACGAGGACGTCGATGGTACCGCCACACGCGAGGCCGACGTCCCACGCCTCTTCGTCGCTGATCCCGTAGCGGATCACACGGCTCCGGCCGGCCTGGCGGGCAAGGGCAATCTCCTCGGCCGCGGCGCCCTCGACGCAGCCCCCGCTGACCGATCCGATCAGGCGCCCATCATCGGCAACAAGCAGGACCGCCCCTTCAGGCCGTGGTGCCGACCCGAACGTCCGGATGACGACGGCCCGGCCGGCGTCCGTCCCCTGCGTCCTCCATGCGTCCAGCGTCTCGAGTAGATCGCGCATGGCGCCATCCTAAGCGCCGGGTTCGCCGCCGGTATTCTGGCTCCACGGGAAGGTCCCGTCCCGCCGGGCCACGGGGCCTCGGCGCCGTGGGCAGAGACCCGCGAGGGTGCCGGAGCTCAGCCGAGCGGTCGAGCCGCCCGCGGATCCATCGGTTCGCGGACCACCTTCGGGGGCGGCGAGAACGTCCGACCGGCAGTTGCCCCGGGCGTGACCTGGGCGGCCGCTTCGCTGCCGCGCCGAGTGTCGTTGCTGCGGCCACCCGCGAGGATCTCGCCCAGCCGCTCGAGGCTGGCGACGGTCCCTGCTGCAAGGAAGTCGTCGATGTAGGGATACGCCGCGCGCATGCCGGCGGCGAGCGGCTGGTAGCCGGGCGTCCCAGCCAGCGGATTGAGCCAGACCAGGCGATGACAGTTCCTGCGGAGCCGGGCGGTTTCCACCTCGACGAGCCGGGGGTCGCCGCGATCCCATCCGTCTGAGACGACGATGACCACGCCACTCGAGCGCAGGGTTCGACGCGCCCATTTGTGGTTGAAGTCGCGGAAGGATTCCCCGATCCGCGTGCCGCCTGCCCAGTCGGTCACCGTGTCCGCGACCCTTGCGAGCGCGCGATCTCGGTTGCGGTCCTTGAGCAGGCGCGTCACCCGGGTCAGGCGCGTCCCGAACACGAACGACTCTGTCTTGACCGCGGATGAAGCGGACAGGGCCTGCACGAACCGCAACAGAAGTCGCGAGTGGCGTTCCATCGAGCCGGAGATGTCGCAGAGCACGACCAGCGGTCGCGGTCGCTTGACCTTCCGTCGCCAGACCCACGTCAGGATCTCGCCCCCGTTGCCGAGATTCTGGCGGAACATCGCTCGGGGTGCCAGGAGCCTACCGTGGCGGTGCAGCTCGTACCGGCGGGTCCGACGCAGTTCAAGTTTCGGTTCGAGCAAGTCGACAAGGCGCTCCGCGTCGCGCAGCTCCTGGGCCGTCATTCGATCGAAGTCACGATGGCGCATCGTCTCGGACCGGCTGTACGCATCGGGCGAGATCGTGACGACATCCGGTGCAGCGTCGTCGTCGTCAGCGTCGCCGTCCGTCGGGATGGGGATCCCGTGTCGATCCTCGGGCACGTCGGAGCGTTCATCGCCGGGCATCGAGGCATCCTGTCCCGTGCTCTCGTCGGCGGGTACGGCCTCTGGCCGCTCCTCGGAGCCGGGCGCCTCGAGATTCGGCTGGAGCGAGCGACGACGCCAATACCGGTCAAAGACGCGATCGTAGACGGGACGGTCGTCGCGGCGACGGGTGAAGACGGCCGCGCCGGCGGCCTTGACGACCTCGCGATCGGCGATGTCGATGATGCCGAGTGCTCTGGCAAAGTCGACTTCCGCGCCGAGATCCACCGACAGGCCGGCTGTCCGGAGTGCCCGCCCGAATCCGACGGCGCGCGCGAGCAGGCGATGACCGTCGATCGCCTCCCGCGGTCCGCTCGCGATGATCGCCGGATCAACGGTCATGGTCGGCCTCAGCGGCTTGCCGCGGCCTCGGCGAGGTAGTTCTTGACGGTCGCGCCGCGAACCTGCCGGATGTCCTCCTCGTACTTGAGGACGACCCCCAGCGTCTCGTCAACGACGGCCGGAGTGAGCTCCGCGGCCCCGAGGGCCATCAGCGCCGAGGCCCAATCGAGCGTCTCGGCGATCCCGGGAACCTTGGTGAGATCGGCCTCGCGCAGCCGATGGACGAAGTCGACGACGGCCCGGGCCAGCATCTCCGGCGCTGCCGGCACGCGGGCCTGCACGATCTCGAACTCCTTGGCCACCGTTGGGTAGTCGATCCAGTGATAGAGGCAGCGGCGCTTGAGGGCATCGTGCACCTCGCGGGTCCTGTTCGACGTGAGGATGACGCGAGGCGGCCGCTCGGCCTTGATCGTGCCGATCTCGGGCACCGTCACCTGGAAGTCGGACAGGATTTCGAGCAGATAGGCCTCGAACTCCTCGTCCGCGCGGTCGATCTCGTCGATGAGCAGGACCGGCGGCTCGCCGTCGGAACCGGCCTCGAGCGCCTGCAGCAGGGGTCGCTTGATCAGGAATTCGGAGCTGAAGATGTCGTGGGCGGTGGCGCGATCCGCCTGACCGCGCGCCTCGAGCAAGCGGATCTCGAGCATCTGGCGCGGGTAGTTCCACTCGTAGACGGCCGTGTTGACGTCCAGGCCCTCGTAGCACTGGAGGCGGATCAGTCGGGTGCCGAGCGACGCCGCGAGCACCTTGGCGAGCTCGGTCTTGCCGACGCCGGCTTCCCCTTCCAGGAGCAACGGACGACCGAGCTGCAACCCCAGGAACACCGCTGTCGCGATGGAGCGGTCGGCGATGTAGCCGTGCTCGCGGAAGGCCTCCTGGATCGCATCGGTGGAGCTCAAGGCATGCGTCATGGCGGCGATGCTAGCAGGCTTGTCGCGGACGCTTGTCGCGGGCGCTCGGTGCGGGCGCTCGAGAGGCGCAGGCGCCGCTCATCCGAGCCCGCTGGTCGATGGATCGAACATGCGACGAACGTGATGCCGAATCAGCCAGCGTCCTTCGTCGAATGGCGCACGGATCGACCAATCAGCGGCTGAGCGGCCAAATCGGCCAAATCGGGCCGCCAACCGGCCCCTCGGGGTGCGCTGCTTCGTCGGACGGTCGATGGATCGACCGGGGTGTCTGGCCACAGCGACACGGCGCAGTCCGCAGGCAGGCATTCGGCGGACGGGGCGTCTCAACCGTCCGGGGCGTCGAGTTCCCTGGCGTAGGCCGGAAATCGGAATCGCTGGTCACGAGTGAGGATCCCGCCGTGGCCGAGCCGAGCGACTGTCCGAAGTGAGGGGGCCTCGCCGGCAAGCAGGCGGGGCAGCAACAGGTCCGCCGCAGTCGCCTTCGAGTAGGCGCCACAGGAGGGCAGGCCGAGGACGCCGACCCGTCCCACGCGACCCAGCCAGAGCATGGACCCAGGGTGCGCGGGAACGCCCTGGCGCACCAGCCGCCCTCCGAGCAGACCCAGCGCCACAAAGAACGGATCCTCAGGATCGGTACTGGACGAGCCCGCGGTGAGCACGAGGTCGGCACGGCCAGCACCGCGGCCTCGGGTCCGGGCGCGCAGGGCAGCGGTCACCGGTTCGGCCGCATCTCGCACATAGTCGATCCCGACGAGCGTCGAGCCGAGGCCTTCGACCTTGGCTCGAAGGCTCGCCTCGAACCTGTCCTGCGCAACGCCACGGATCGATTCCTTCACGATGGCCGCCACGCGTCGAGGCACGAACGGCGCCACGGAGATGACGCCGCGCGTGCCTGCCGATTCGGCGATCCGGGCGGCCGCAACCAGCACGCCATCAGCGACGACGTGCGGGGCAATTTTCACGCTGGCCACCAGCGCGCCCGCGTCGACGACCCGGCCGTCGAGAATCGTGAACACCTCGATCGGGTCGATTCGATTGATCCGGTCGACCAGACTGGCCGCCACGTGGGCAACGCCGGCCGTGGCCGCCCGCAGATCGATCCGGCTTTGGGCCGGCGTGCCGACAATGAGCCCACGCCCGGCGACCGCGGCGGCGAGGCGTCGCGCCGCCTCGTCCTCATGGACATCATCGGGGCCTGGGATCAGCACGGTGGTCGGACGACCGCCGTCGGTCGGGAGCGCAGCGCCGACGCGAGCGAGATCCGCAGCCGAAAGAATCCGGCCCTTGGCCCAGCGCTCGCCGCCGACTTCGATGTCCCGCGTCAGGATGCCGCCGACGAGCGTCGCCGGCGCCGGTTGCCCGACCGTGATGTGGGCGATCTTCACTCGAGGCGCGCGATTGCCGCCTCCAGGGCGCGCCGAACCTGGACGGCCGCGACGTGGGTTCGATACTCGCGGTCCGCATGGATGTCCGAGGCGACCGTGACGCCGTCCGTGGCGTGGGCGGCGGCATCAGCGAGCGATGCACCGCCGAGGAGCGCCTTTTCGACGCCTGAGGCACGGTACGGGTGATCCCCCACTCCGGTGATGCCGACTGTACAGAAGCCCCAGCGATCGCCGTCGCGGGCTCCGATGACCGCAGCCGCGCCGGCGATGGAGTACCCGCTCGCCGGTTGCTCGATGGCGCTATAGGCGGATCCGACATCGTCACGACCACCGGGGAGGCGAATCTCGATGATCAGCTCATCGGGCGCGAGGGCGCTTGCGAAGGCTCCCTCGAAGAAGGCGGTGATGGGAATCGTTCGTTCCTTTCGCGCCGATCGAGCCACCACCTCAGCGTCGAGGGCCAGCAGGATCGCCGGCATGTCCGAGGCAGGATCGGCGTGCGCGATGGCGCCACCGATGGTGCCCCGATTCCTGACCTGGACGTCGCCGATGTTCGGCAGGGCGTCGCGGAGCAGTCCGTAGTGACGCAGGACGTCGTCCTTGAGCATCTCGTCGTACGTCGTCAGCGCCCCGACGGCGAGTCGGCCGTCCGAGAGCCTTCGAACGCCCCGTAGCTCATCGAGGCGCCCGATATCCACGAGGGTCTCCGGGCGTGCGAGCCGAAGCTTCATCAAGGGCAGGATGCTCTGGCCCCCGGCGATGACCTTTGCCCCATCGTCGGCCGCGATGCGGGCGAGGGCGTCGCCGAGGGAGGTCGCGCGTACGTACTCGAATGCGGCGGGGATCATGCCTGGGCTCCCTTCGCGGCCTGCATGGCCTTCCACACCGTCTGGGGCGTGAGTGGCATATCCAGGTGGCGGATTCCAAATGGCTTCAGGGCGTCATTCACGGCGTTCGCGACCGCCGCGGTACTGGCGATTGCGCCCGCCTCGCCGACACCCTTGACCCCGATCGGGTTGACCGGCGACGGAGTGACGGTCTCATCAAGTTCAAAGTGCGGGAACCACGACGCCCTGGGCATCGCGTAGTCGAGCATGGAACCGGACAGGAGCTGGCCGTCGTCGCCGTAGACGGCGCCCTCCCAGAGGGCCTGGCCCACGCCCTGGGCGATGCCTCCGTGCAGCTGACCGTCCACGATCATGGGATTGATCTTGTTGCCGACGTCGTCCACGGCGACGTACCGGACGAGGTCCACGTGGCCGGTCGCCTCGTCGATCTCCACGATCGCGATATGCGTCCCGAAGGGCCACGTGCAGTTCGGGGTGTCGTAGTAAGCGGTCTCGTCCAGGTACGGCTCCATGCCCTCTGGCGCATCGAACGCAAGGTCGAGGGCGAACGCGATCTCCTGGAACGTCTTCTTCTTGTCCGGCGAGCCCTTGACCCGGTATTCGGCACCGTCGACCTCGATGTCCTCGACGGAGGCCTCGAGCATGTGGGCCGCGTAGCGGCGTGCCTTCTCCCGGATCTTACCGGCCGCCTTGATCGCGGCCGTGCTCCCGACCGATGACGTTCGACTGCCGTAGCTGCCGTAGCCCATCGGGGTCCCCTGGGTGTCCGAGTGCTGGACGACGATGTCCTCCATCGGAATCCCGAGCTCGTGGCCGATAATCTGCGCGTAGGTCGTCTCGTGGCCCTGGCCCTGCGGCTGGGTGCCCACGGTGATGACTACCTTGCCGGTCAGATGGACCTTGATGTTGGCAGACTCCCACATCGCAGCGCCCCAGCCTTCGCCGACGGCGCCGATCCACTTGGACGGCGCCACGCCACAGACCTCGAGGTAGGTGGACAGCCCCACGCCGAGATACTTGCCGCGGGTCCGGGCCTCGGCCTTGCGCGCGGCCATGTCCTTGTACCCGGCCATTGCAAGGGCCTTGTCCATGGCCGGCTCGTAGTTGCCGGAGTCGATGTAGATCTTTGCGCCGCCGCTGGCGGTGCCGAGCCCCGAGGGGTTCTCGTAGGGGAACTTGTCCGGCGCGATGAAGTTGCGTCGGCGAAGCTCAGCCGGATCCATGCCGATTTCATTCGCGAACAGGTCCATCGCCCGCTCGACGACATAGGTCGCCTCGGGGCGACCGGCGCCGCGGTAGGCGTCCACGAACACGGTGTTCGTGTAAACGCCCACGACCTCCGCGTAGACATTCGGGATCTTGTAGCACCCGGACAGGACGCGAGCGTAGAGGGTGGTCGGGATGCCTGGTCCGATCGTTGAGAGCCGTCCGCCGAGGTTGGCGTAGGTCTTGACGCGGATGGCGCTGACCTCGCCGGCCTTCGAACCGGCGATCTCGAGGTAGGTGATGTGGTCGCGGCCATGGATCGTGGATTGGTAGTTCTCGCGTCGGCCCTCGATCCACTTCACCGGCCGGCCGCCGATCCGCTTGGACGCGAGAAGGACGAGCGCGTAGTCGGCGTAGCAGAAGATCTTCGTCCCGAAGGCACCGCCGATGTCCGGACTGATGCACCGGAGCTTGTGCTCCGGGATCCCCATCGTGAAGATCGCGACCAGCAGCCGCATGATGTGCGGCGTCTGGCTTGACATCCAGATTGTGTACTCGTCCGTCCCGGGGTTGTACCAGCCGATGTCCCCGCGGGTCTCCATCGGGTTCGGGATGAGCCGCTGGTTGATGACTCGCTGGCGGACGACGACCTCAGCGCCATCGATCGCCTTGCTCGCACCGTCTCGGTCCCCGACGGACCAGTCGAAGACGACGTTGTTCGGGGCGTTCTCGTGAAGCTGCGGCGCGCCGGGCTGGGTTGCCTTCTCCGCGTCAACGACGGTCGCGAGCGGCTCCCAGTCGACGACGATCATTTCGAGGGCGTCGAGCGCCTCTTCCGGGGTCTCGGCGATGACCGCGGCGACTCCTTCGCCGCTCCATTTGACGCTGTCCGTCGCAAGGACGCGCGGCATGTTGACGTTGTTCTGGAGTCCGGCGGATCCGCCCGCGGGCCACGCCAGCGGGAGTGGGTTGTACGGGACATCGGCTCCGACGATCACATCCAGAACGCCAGGCATCGCCTTCGCGGCGGCCGTGTCGATCGAGCGGATGTTGGCGTGCGCATACGGGCTCCGGAGGATCGCGCAATGCGCCATCGACTGGAGCTTGATGTCGTCCACATAGCGGCCCTTGCCGGTGATGAAGCGCGGGTCCTCGACGCGCTTGACGCTCTTGCCCAGCATGTCGGTCGTCATTGCAGCCCCCTCACCCGGCCGAGCCGGCGATCACGCCGTCGCGCATCGCCTTGGCGGCTGCGCGGATGGCGATCACGATGTTCTGGTAACCCGTGCAGCGACAGAAGTTGCCCTGGATTGCGTGACGAATCTCGTCGTCGGTCGGCTCGGTCGTTCGGGCAAGCAGGTCCGCCGCGGTCATGATCATCCCCGGCGTGCAGAACCCGCACTGCAGCCCGTGATGCTCCCAGAACGCGGTCTGCAAGGGGTGCAGGCCTTCTGCCGTGGCCATGCCCTCGATCGTGGTCACGCTCGAGCCATCGGCCTGGACGGCGAGCATCGTGCACGACTTGACTGCCTTGCCGTCCACGGTCACGGTGCACGTGCCGCACTGCGACGTATCGCAGCCGACATGGGTCCCGGTGAGATCGAAGTCCTCGCGAATCAGTTGGACGAGCAGCCGTCTCGGCTCCACATCCGCCTCGCGCGGCCTCCCGTTGACAGTGAGCGAGATGTGCGCAGCCACGGGCGGGACCTCCTGCGTACGGCCGGGAAGGTGTGGATCATGCGCCGGTTGGGCCCGAGGAATCAAGTCTTGATCGTCCCGCCGACGTCGAGACTGCGAGCGGGCTCAGCCGCCGGCGGCGGCCTCGTCGAAGGCGGCGCCGAAGCCGTCCACGATGGCATCGATCTGCGCCTCGGTGATCCCGAAAGCGGCCGCGAACTGGAGCGCGTGGCCGCGCAGCACCCGTGTTGCGACCCCGTGCCGGTAAGCGGCTGCGACGAGCCGGTCCGGAAGTCCCGAGTCCGCCGTCAGCGCCTCCGCGTCCACGGTCACGGCAGCGGTCAGCCCGACGGTCCGGATCTCCCCCACCAGAGGGCGGCCGCTCAGGCGAGCGAATGCTGCAGCCACGTACGGTTCCAGCGCTTTGACCCGTTGGACGAGGCCCTCACGCTCGATGATGTCGAGATTGGCGAGGGCCGCCGCGGCCGCGCCGGCATGGCCCGAGTAGGTGTAACCGTGTCGCAGCACCGCGCCGGGAACGGGGTCGTCCCAGAACGGGCGGCGGACCCGCTCCCCTACCAGCACGCCGCCGAGGGGCACGTAGCCCGACGACACGCCCTTGGCAAACGTGATCATGTCGGGCTCGATGCCGTAGCGCGTGCTGGCCCACAGCTCGCCCGTCCGGCCGAAGCCGGTGATCACCTCGTCGGCAACCAGGAGGACGTCGTGGCGGCGGCACAACTCGTTGACCGCCGGCCAGTAGCCATCCGCGGGCGGGATCACGCCCCCGGCCCCGATCACCGGTTCGCCGATGAACGCGGCGATCTCGCCGGCTCGCGCCTCGAACAGCGCAGCCAGCGCGTCGAGATCCATTGCCCCGACCATGGCGACCTCATCGATGAACGGCCCGCCGTAGCCGGCCTTCATCCCCGGGATGCCCACGAGCGACGTGCCCCACGCGTGCATCCCGTGATAGGCATGCTCGCGTGACACGATGACTCGCTTTTCCGGCCGGCCGAGGACGTCCCAGTAGCGGCGCGCCAGCTTGGCGGCGGTATCGATGGCGTCCGAGCCGCCCGACCCAAGGAACACCACCGTGTCCGGGCCGAGCGGGCTGAGTGCGGCGAGACGGTCCGCGAGTTCGAGCGTGCGATCCGTCGTGTATGACCCGAACGATGAGTACGCCGCGAGCCGGGTGAGCTGTTCGGCGACCGCGTCGGCGATCTCGCGGCGGCCGTAGCCGACGTTGCAGTACCAGAGCGCGGCGGTGGCATCGAGGAGCTGGGCGCCGTTCGTGTCCGTCAGCACGATGCCGTCGCCCGACTCGAACACGATCTCGTTGTTCGCCACGACATGCATGTCGGCGAATCCATGCCAGAAACGACTCGTCACCGCGAACCTCGAAGGGATGGTCTGGACGCTGGTCAGGGTAGCGGTCGGCGCGGTTTTCGGGGAGCTCCTGGCGCGTACCGGCCCGTCGCAGCACTTCGAAGGTCGATCGCCCGCGGATCGAGGTGTGGAGCGGCCTCATCCAGCGGCATCGCCGCGAGACGGGCAGCCTGTCCGAGTCGTCGCAGTTTCTCCACGGCGTGCCCCCAGGACAGGCCCCTGAGACTCCCGGCGGTGGCGAGCCCGACGCGCGCCCGGCCGCGCCCCCCTGATGCCGCGGCGTAGGCGACCGCCCAGAGCAGGAGTTCGGCGCCGTCGTCGCTGGGATGCTTCGTTGAGAGGGCCCCGCAGATGATGCCCCGATCGCCGGGCGTGCCCGTCACCAACCGCCAGTTGTCGGGCCCATCGATGAGGTCGACGGCCAGGCTCGGGTACGGCGCCGCCAGGATCGTCTCGATGCCCGCGGTGTCGGCGTTGCCCCCGATGATCACCAGCGAAACGTGGATCCCGGTGATCCCGTCGAGCAGGATCTGATGCGCTTCGGCAAATCGGCGGCGCTCGACCGGGTCTGTTCCGATCAGGTGGGCGTCGCGCTCCTCGATCTCGACCAGGGAACAACCGGCATCGGCGAGGGCGAGGATTTCGGTTCGCAACACCTGGGCGAAAGCGACCGTGACGGCCTCGGGATCGGCGGCCGCGAGGCGTCGCCCGAGCGTGTAGGGTCCGGGGAGCGCCTGCTTCACGATCGCGCCCGAGTGCCCTGCCGCGAACCGCCAGGAGTCGACGCTAAGGGCACGGGTCCAGCTGGGCGGGCCGCTCAGACGAAGACCGTCCGGGCCTTCAGCCACGTCGTCAAGCGCCGCGATCGGACCGCTCCATCCTCGCGTTCGGAGTCGGCCGTCCGTCAACGGTTCCAACCCGGCCTCGATTTGCGCCTCGAGGACGGTCACCACCGCCGCATCGTCATCCTTGATCGTTGCACCGGCGGCGTCGAGTGGGCGGGGCAGCCCACCGAGCAGCGTCGCGAACACCGCCTCAGTCGCCGGGCGTCATCGGGGTGTCAGGCCGCCGCCGACGAGACCCGCGACGATCACCGCGACGAGCCCCAGTAGGCCGACGGTTGCGGTCAGGAGGTTTCGGAGCCCAGCCTTCGCAGGATCGCTCGACGACCAGAAATCCCGGAGCGTGCGAACGCGGCCCGGCCGAAGGAACAAACCGAGCCACAGACCCGCCACGAGTCCGCCGATATGGGCCGCGTTATCAACCGTGCCGGCGAACAGGAACCCGAAGGCGAGGTTGATCACCACGATCGAGCCGAGTTGCGGGATCAACGCCCGCGTGCGGCGATCGAGGACCGGTCGATACACCCTCGTCCCGGCGAGGACCACGCCGACGAGCCCGAACACCGCCCCGGATGCGCCCACGCTCAGATTCGGGCTGAACAGGAAGCTGGCGGTTGAGGCTGCCGCCGCCGAGAGCACGTAGATCATCCCGAACGTCCGCGTGCCCCAGGCCCGTTCGACGAGCGGACCCAGGAGATACAGCGCGTACATGTTGAAGCCCAGATGTACCAGGTTCGCGTGCACCAGGGTGACGCTCACCAGCCGGTAGATCTCCCCAACCGCGAGCCGCTGCTTGTCCAGAGCCAGCGTGAGAACCATCTCCAAGCCATCGGCGGAAAGGCCGTAGAACGAGATCAGGACCGTGACACCGATGATCAGGTGCGCCAGGAGAATCGGTGGCCCATCGCCTCGGCCACGCGCGAAGTAGCGCCGCGAGGCCCCGGCGTCGCCGGTCTCCTTGGCCAGCCAGCCGAGCCTCGACGCGATCTCGGCCTTGTCGTCAGAAGGTGCGCGGCGGTCGGCCTCGCGGTAGGCAGCCAGCGCATCCACCAGGTCGCCTGCTCGCACGTGGGCCGCCGCGACGTTCCGCCAGGCGGGATAGGTGGAGGGTGTTTCCGGCAGGTTCAGTACCGCCTTCCATGACGACAGGGCCTCCTGGTCGTGGTCCAGCCGGAAGAGCGCCTCTCCGAGCCCCAGCCAGGCCGCCCCGGTGACGGCGGCGTCATCGAACCCGGCGACGCGCTGATAGATCTGCGCGGCCGCCAGGAACTCGCCGTCCGCCATGGTCGCGGCTGCGTGATCGAGCAGCGCGAGAACGGTCGGTCGGTCGAGCGGGCCGTCAGACGCGACGATGGCGTCGAGATCTGCGGAAGCATTGGCGGATGGGCGATCGGGCACCCGCGCGACGATACTAGATGCGACATGTGTGGGCGATTTACGCAGGAACGACCGACCTCCGACCTGGCCGACATCTTCGAGGCCGAGGACCTGGTGAGAGCCGCTGGCGGGAGGTTCAACGTGGCACCGACGGACGAAGCAGCCGTGGTCGTCCAACGCGAAGATCGTCGGGCCATCACAGCCTTTCGATGGGGCCTGATCCCGCATTGGGCTGATGACCCGAAGATCGGCAGCAGGATGTTCAATGCCCGCGCCGAGACGCTGGCCACGTCACCGGCATTCCGGGACGCGTTTCGCAAGCGGCGCTGCCTCGTGCCGGTCGATTCGTTCTACGAGTGGCAGCGAGAGGGCAAGGTCCGTCGTCCGTTCCGGATCGTCGGCACGGACGCCCGCCCGCTGGCGCTCGCCGGCCTGTGGTCCGGGTGGCGCCATCCGGAGACGGGCGAGGTCCTCCGAACCTTCACGATCGTGACGACAACGCCGAACCAGCTCATTCGGACGATCCACAATCGGATGCCGGTGGTCGTTCCAGCAGGGGCGTGGGCGATCTGGCTGGATCCGGCCCTCCCGGACGCCGGCGAACTCAACGGCCTGCTGGTGCCAGCCCCGGATGGTGCACTCGAGGCGTATGCCGTGAGCCGCGCGGTCAACAGTGTCCGGAACGACGGCCCGATGCTCATTGAGCCGCTGGAGGAGCCTCG
>JBKKBB010000137.1:0-2997 GCA_046714395.1 Candidatus Limnocylindrales bacterium
CCCGCCGCCCGGTCGCGAGCGGAGAGCATCCCCGTTGCCGTTGCCGAGCGTGGAGCGGGCGCGCCCCGAGCCCGCCACTGCCGGCCGAGCCACGCCCGGCCATCGGCGAACTCGCGCCGCCCAAGCGATACGCGCCGGAGGGCGATGTCGAGTGGCCACAGGAGCAGCGCCAGGGTGAGCAGCCACGGCCACAGCTCGGTAAACGATGCGGTCAGGGTCAAGTCGTGCAACCACGGCTCTTCCGGAGAGGCGATTTCGCGCCCGTTGGTGGCCGCCCGGAGGGTGGCCAGGAACGGCTCGTTTGCTCCGAGGAGCCGGTACTCCGCGGAGACGGGAGACACCAGCCCGACGGTCCGCCCGAGGGCCGGACTGCCCGATCTGATCTGGGTGATCCGAACGGCATAGGCACCCGCGCCGATCTCGCCCAGGTCGTTCTCGTAGACACCCGGGGCGACCTGGTCCAGCTCGGCCTCGACCGGGGCGAGGTCTGGCCCGACGAGGACCGCCGAGGTGGCGTAGAAGTCGCGCGGCGAGCCATCCGCCTCCACCGACTGGACGTGCAACGTGGTCCGCCCATCCTTCACCTCGAAGGAGGCCTCGATTCCGCCGGTCTCCTCGCCCGGAAACGTCCAGCCCACGAGCTGGCTGAAGAACTTCGTAAAGCCCGGCCAGGTCGTCCAGTTGCGAGCCCAGCGGCCTGTCGAGTCGGAGGTCCAGGCCGCGCTTCGGCCGAGCCCGTATTGCCATTGCGCGAGGAGAGGGTCGTCGCGCGCCGTGACAAGGACAGTCTGTGCGGCGGACTTTGCGGTGGTCCCGTTGTAGCCGAGCAGTTGCGGGAAGCCCTCGGTCAGCCCTCGCAGAATCGGGGAGGAGCTCGTCTGGATGGGAAAGAACGCCTCTTCGATGATCTGCTGGCCGGCGACCTGCTGGGTCTCCTTCAGAAAGATGTCGGGGATCGAGGCGGGATTGGCCGCCGAGTAGAAGCGCCCGCCCGCCTGCGTCGCGAGCTGCTCGAGGAACGGATTCGATCCGCCTCCGGCACCAACCGTCGAGAGGGTGATCCCGGCGGCCTTCATCCGGGCGATGATCGCGTCGTACTGGCCCGAGCTGGACCAGCCGTCGGTCAGCAGGATGATGTGGCGCCGGGTTGCCGTGGCGTTCTCGAGCGAACCGACCGCCTGGTCGAGTCCGGCAAAGATGTTCGTCGTCCCGAGTGGGTTGACGCCGCCGATGAGACCCTGCAGATCGGTGATCTGACCGAGCGGTTTGGTCTGCACGACCCAGTGGGCCGAATCATCGAAGGCCACGACACCAAACTCGTCGCGCGCCGTCAGTGCTGCCGCGGCACGCAGGATCGCCTCCTTGCCGATGTCCACCTTGCGCACGCCCTGCATCTGACCGCCCCCGCCCCCGCCTCCATCGAAGGAGTTGCAGTGGCAGGCGTCCATGGAGCCCGACTTGTCGATCACCACCACGAGCGCCACATCCGGCTGCTGTTGCCGATTTCGGACGCCCATGTCAACCGGCAGCGTCTCCTCGAGCGGCGTCTTCGTGTAGCCACCGGCCCCGAAGCTGTCCGGACCGCCGATCATGACCAGGCCCCGTCCGAGGTCCCGGACGTAGACCTGCAGGGCGGCCAGCTGGCGATCGCTCAAGCGGATCCTGGGTACGTCGACGAGGACGACGCTGTCATAGGTGACGAGACCGGCGAAATCGGTCGGAAGCGCCTCGGGAATGATCGAATCGACGTCCTGGGCCTCGGTCTCGAGAGCCTCGACCAGCTCGGCGGCCACGACCGCATCGCCGGCCAGGACGAGAATCCGCGGCTCACCCTTGACGATGGTGTTGGCGTCCGCCCGGTTGTTCTGGCTGAACGTGTCCCTGGCCGCCTCGACGACGACGCGGAACGTGTGGAACCCCGGCTCCTCAGGCGTGACTTCGAACACGAGGCGGTTGGGGCCTGCCACGAGGTCCAGTTGCGTGGTCGCGGCAAGCTGCCCGTCCGCGTACAGCCGCACGACGGCCGGCTGGGCGAGGCTGGAGACGACGTACGCGATCGCCTCGATCGATTCCCCGAGTCGTGCGGTGGAAGGCGCCTGGAGGCGCTCCACGAGCACCTCGTCATGCTGGTCCAGGCCCACCAGGCGGGTCTCCACCTGGATACCGCGCGCGGCGGCGAGAGCGGCCTCCTGCTGGCCGCGGCCGGTCGTGTCGTTACCGTCCGAGATCAGCACGATCCGCTTCTGCATCTCGTCCGGGAACAGCGCGGACGCAAGTCGAAGCGCGCCACCAACGTCGGTCGCCGCGGTCACCGGGGTAGACCGGATACGGTCGATCGTGCGGAGCTCCTCGGGCAGGCGCTCAACGAGGGCATCCTTGCCGAACGCCACGACCCCGGCCGCATCGCCGTCCGGCATTGCCTCCAGGCTCTCGCGCAGGAACGCCAGGGCACTCTCGCGGCCCGGGGTGCCGACCGAGTCGGACAGGTCGACCACGAAGACGGTGGCCAGCCGGTCCACCGGGAGGATCAACTGGAAGCCTGCCAGTGCGAACACCAGGGAGGACGCGAGCACTGCCCGGACCACGAGCGCGGCGCGCCGACGGGCCGAGCCGATCCGACGTCGCGCCGCGAAGTGTGGGACGAGCGTGATCAGCATCACGGGGAGCAGCAGCAGCAGCCAGATCGGATCCTGGAAGCGGATGCCCACTACGCCTCCTCGCGCCGTGAGCCGGATGCGTCCGCTCTTGAGCGGGCGGCCCTGGCCGTCGTTGTCGCCCTGGCCGGTGCAGCTTCGTCCGGGGCCGAGCCGCCGAATCGTGAGCGCAGGCCGCGCCACAGGCGGGTGACGGCATCACGCTGATAGGCGACCCATTCGGCCATCAGCACGAACAGGACGAGCAGGACGATCGGGACCCACAGTTCGTCGCGCGCCGGCGGCCTTGCAGCAGGGCCGGCGGCCGGCGCGGCCGACGCCGTCGGGGCTGGCGATTCGATCG
>JBKKBB010000138.1:0-20101 GCA_046714395.1 Candidatus Limnocylindrales bacterium
CGTGCTCCGTACGTTCGGCGTGTCGGTTCGCCTCGGATGGAAGCTCGAGGCGAACTGGACGGACCCGCTTCTCTTCTTCATCTACTCGATCGCCAAGCCGATCAGTTCCGTGCTCATGCTGGTGGTCATGCTGGAGGTCATCGGAGGTCCCGCGGGCCGCGATTTTCGGCCGTTCGTGGTCGTCGGCAGTGCGCTCTGGGCGTTCGTGGTGAGCGGCATTGCCGGGCTCGCCTGGGCCGTGCTCGAGGACCGAGAACGCTATCGCGTCCTGAAGTACGTCTACATCAGTCCGAGCGACTTCCTGATGGTCCTCATCGGTCGTGGCGTGGCCCGCCTCGGGGTCGGCCTGGCGGGCGTGGTCATCACCCTGGCCGTCGCGGTGATTGCCCTGGACGTGCCGTTCGACGTGGCGGCCGTCGACTGGCCGCTCCTCGCGGTAGTGTCCCTGTTCGGCCTCGGATCCATCGTCGGACTCGGCCTGCTCATGGCCGGCATCGTCATCCAGACGCGCCAGGAGTCGTGGAGCTATCCGGAGGCGTTTGCCGGGGCACTGTTCCTGGTCGCCGGCGCGGTGTTCCCGCTGACGGTGCTGCCACTGCCGGTCCAGGCCATCGGGCTGATGACGCCCCTGACGTGGTGGATCGCCGGGGTTCGTGAGGCCCTCTTTCCGGGAGGCCCGGGATCCGTCGGTGGTGACGGATCGCTGTTCGCCGTGATCTTCGGTCACGCGCAACCGACGACCGGCGAGATCGTCGGGTCCTTGCTGGCCACCGGGGCCGTCGTTACACTCGCCGCAGTCGGCGTCTTCCGGTTGAGCGACCGGCGAGCAAAGCAGGCTGGCCTGTACGACCAGACGACCGGCTCCTAAGGAACGCAACGCGGGGGGGGCCGCTCGCCCCGGGGAGATGCCATGCGGATCTACGACGGGAGCCCTCGCCAGGACTTCGAGGAAGTGCTGCGCTCGATTGGAGCGTACCTCGATCAGCGCGGCATGAAGGACATCCTCGTCCTGGAAGCACCCGACGGATTTATCGTGCAGGGCGTGACCCACGTTGGTTCGTCCTCCAGCGCCTGGTCCGAGTCGGTCGGACAGGTGGCCAAGGAGACGATGACCTTCCTCGACGACGACATCGGCAAGTTCATGGACGAATCAATCGCCCGGCGGGGTACCGGTCCGCAGGCGCAACTCCCGCCGCCCGGACGCTACGAGCACGCGCTGCGCGTGATCGGTCAGTACATCGACGAACAGAAGCCGAAGGACATCTTCTTCTTCGAGCAGGATGGGGCGTTTGTCGTGCGCCTGCATCAGGCGACGCAGGTTGGCTCGCTGCATGGCCTGGCCGAGTTCACCCGCGACGACGTCGAGGCCCTCATCGCGCGCGGACCCACGTTCCGCCTTCCTCCTCGGCCCACCGGGCCGCAGGGCGCGGCCGGTTCCTGATCACGTACAGACTGGAGACATCGCCATGCGAGCACTCAAGACCGTCGCCGTTGCGTTGGGGGTCACCCTCGGCGCCTTGATCGTCATTCCGCTCATTGTGCTGGCCGGCCTGTTCATCTGGCTGAAGCTGACCGAAGAAGCGGACGAGGATTCGCTCGAGCTGGACCAGGACGGCGGCTGATCAACGGTCCGAATCCGCCCAACGCGAGTGAAGCGCCCGCCGGGACCCCGGCGGGTGCCCCTGTGCCAGCGCCGCGACAGCCGGTTTCACCATCGTCGGGGCCGGATTCAGCGCAGCCGCAGACGCCACGTCCGCCGCGGATCGGGCTGAATCGATCCTGGCTCGCCGGTCACCGTGCCGCCGAGATCGCCGTGCTGGTCGTGGTCATCGCCTGGGCGGCAAACTTCATCGTGGTCAAGGCCGCGAACCGTGAGATCGCCCCGATCGCTTTCTCGTTCCTCCGGTTCTCGCTCTCGGCCGTGCTCCTGCTGGCCCTGTTGCGCTGGCGTGAAGGATCCGTTCGCATGCCGGTCCGCCAGGTTGCGCCGATCATGGCTCTCGGGGCGGTCGGGTTCGGGATGTACCAGATGCTCTGGCCGACGGCGCTCCAGACCATCCCGGCCGGGGACTCGGCGTTCCTGATCGCCGCGACCCCCGTGTTCACCGCGCTGTTCGCGTCGATGGCCGGCTCCGACGTGCTCACGCGGCGCATCCTGGCCGGGGCGCTCGTGTCCTTCGCGGGCGTCGGCATCGTGGTGGCGGGTGGGCCCGGCCTCGGCCTGGGCGCGTCGCTCCTCGGCGACGGACTGACCCTGCTGGCCGCCGTGTGCTGGGCCGCCTACACGGCCTGGGGAGCGCCGATCCTCATGCGCTACTCGCCGCTGCGCACCACTGCCTGGGCGATGGTCGGCGGCTCGCTGACGCTGGCGCCGGTTGGGCTGGTTCAAGTTGCCGGGACGGACTGGGCAGCCGTCGGCGCCGGTGCGTGGACGGGCTTTGCCTACTCCACCCTGATTTCCGCCGGCATCGCGAACGTCGTCGTCTTCCACGCCATCAAGTTACTCGGGCCGACCCGGATCACCGGCCTCCAGTTCCTGGTGCCGTTCATCGCGGTGCTCATGGGCGCGGCGTTCCTGTCGGAGGCGATCCAGCCATCCCAGATCGCCGGCGGGGCCGTGATCATCGTCGGGGTGGCCATTACCCGCCGGTTCCGGATACCGGGGATTGCGGGCCGAGTGTCGCTCCGACGGGCGGCGTGAGCAGGCGCCGAATTCTCGGCGTTTGCCCGTAGCTCGGAGGCCGCCGGGCGGTCGGATGTAACGCCGGGCGCACAATCCGGCCGGGTCGGCGCCGCTGCGGGTCACGGCTCGGCCCGAGTTCGTCGGCGTTGTGCCCATTCCGACACAAATCTCCGCAATTCGGCGGCTCGACTCCTCTCTTGACCCACGTTGATTGGCACGGCCGAGCCTCCGACCGCCGGATGCGTCGCTGTTGTGTCGAAAGAAGCACAATCCGGACGGGAGTTTCAGGTGGAGGGTGGGCCGTGCCGCGGGTGCCGTGCCACGGGTGGCCGTGCCGCCGGTGCCCTTGTCCAGCAGTCAATGTTCTCCGACCAGGTGGTCGCGTT
Source organism: Candidatus Limnocylindrales bacterium (assembly GCA_046714395.1). Lineage (GTDB taxonomy): Bacteria > Chloroflexota > Limnocylindria > Limnocylindrales > CSP1-4 > UBA5189. Next base: position 3,070 of record JBKKBB010000138.1, read on the forward strand.
CTTGCGCGCCAGTCACGGACGCGACAGGAATCAGGGTCGGCAGGGTTCAAGGCGGTCGTGGCATTGACCACGGGACAATTCGAGGGCAGGGCGACATCGAAACCTTGACTCGTGGTCAACGAACGTCGAAGTCCGGGCCTGGGAGCCGACGGTCCGGGCCGAAGGAGCCAAGAGGTGGTGGTTGAGTACAGCCTGTTGCCCTGGAACCCGTCTTCCGGTAACATTCGAAAAACCCCCGGAGGATCTGACCCGTGGCGACGTATGTCTTTGTGACAGGAGGCGTGACCTCCTCTCTCGGCAAGGGCATCACCGCCGCCAGCATCGGTCGGCTGCTGAAGGCGCGGGGTCTCAAGGTCTCCATCCTCAAGCTGGATCCGTATATCAACGTGGATCCGGGCACGATGTCCCCATACCAGCACGGCGAGGTCTACGTGACCGACGACGGGGCGGAAACGGACCTCGACCTCGGGCATTACGAGCGGTTCATCGACGAGAACCTGTCCCAGCTCTCCAACGTGACCACCGGCCGCATCTACCAGGCCGTGATTGCCAAGGAGCGCCGCGGCGACTACCTCGGCGGCACGGTCCAGGTCATCCCGCACATCACCAACGAGATCAAGGAGCGGATCGTCCGAGTCGCCAAGGACGGCGATCCGGACGTCGTGATCGTGGAAGTCGGGGGCACCGTCGGCGACATCGAGTCTCTGCCGTTCCTCGAGGCCATCCGCCAGATGCGCAAGGACGTCGGGCGGTCCAACGTCCTGTACGTCCACGTGACGTTGCTCCCGGCCCTGGCCGCAACCGGTGAGCTGAAGACCAAACCGACGCAGCACTCGGTCAAGGAGCTGCGCGGGATCGGCATCCAGCCCGACGTCATCGTCCTGCGGTCTGACCATGAAGTCTCGGACGAGATCCGCGAGAAGATCGCGTTGTTCACCGACGTGGACATCGATGCGGTCATTCCCGCCCCAACCGCGGAAACCATCTACGAGGTTCCGCTGCAGTTCGAGGACTTCGGGCTCGGCCGATTGATCGTTCGGCACCTGGGGCTCGGTGATCCGGACGCGCCGCCGGATCTCGATGGGTGGCGGGCGCTGGTCGCCCGGATCAAGCGACCGAAGCCGATCCTCGAGATCGCGCTGGTCGGCAAGTACATCGAGCTCCCGGATGCCTACCTATCGGTCACCGAGGCCCTCCGTCACGCGGCCTGGGCGCACGAGGTGGACGCCAAGGTTCGTTGGGTGGACTCAGAGACCCTGACCCGCGAGAACCTGCATGACCGGCTCGACGGCGCAGCCGGGATCCTGGTCCCCGGCGGGTTCGGGCACCGGGGCATCGAGGGCAAGGTGCTCGCGGCCCACTTCGCGCGCGAGCACAAGGTGCCGTACCTCGGGCTGTGCCTCGGCCTGCAATGCGCCGTGATCGAGTTTGCGCGCGAGGTCATCGGGAAGTCGGACGTGAATTCCACCGAGTTCGACATGTTCACCGACAACCCGGTCATCGACTTCATGCCTGATCAGCGGGACATGGAGGACAAGGGCGGCACCATGCGCCTCGGGATCTACCCGGCCCGCCTGACCCCGGGCTCCAAGGCCGCCGCGGTCTACGGTCAGGAAGTGATCTACGAGCGGCACCGCCATCGATTCGAGGTCAACAACCGCTACCGCCAGTCGCTCGAGGCGGCAGGGATGCTCCTGTCCGGGCAGTCGCCCGACGGGCGGCTCGTCGAGATCGTCGAGCTCAGGGACCACCCGTGGTTCGTGGCCAGCCAGTTCCACCCGGAGTTCAAGAGCCGGCCGGAGCGGCCACACCCGCTGTTCGACGGATTTGTCGAGGCGTCACTTGCGGTGCGCGACGGTCGCGAGCCGGTGTTGACCGCGCGTCCGGTTGCAGTGGCCGAACCTCGCGAACTCGTGGAGCCGCGCGAGGCCGCCACGCCCACCGGCTGATCTCGCCGACGTGCAAGGGCTACCGCCATCCGGCGGTCCGGATCGGCGGGAATTTCCGCAGGCGACAGTTCTCGCCGGGTCCGTCGGCGCCAATTACGCCTGTGGAGGGTGGTAGTCGGCTTTCCGCAGCGTCCTGCGCGTCAGCACCTCGTGATTCGTGCTCGCTCTGTCCGGAGCCGTGACGGAGGCCGCCGAGTCCATGCGCCCAACACTCGCCCGAAGGGTACGTGGCGCGCGGCGCCCGGCCGTCGGCTCGAACTTACCTCCGGCCACTGAGTTCGGGTCTTGACGCCGCCCGGGCGTAGAATCGACGCTCGACCGCCGTCCCGATCGGGTCCTGGCGTTCCGCAACGGAGTCCGAACCCACCATGAAACTCTTCCTCGATACCGCCGACATCAACGAGATTCGAACGGTGGCCCGGTGGGGCGTCCTCGACGGAGTCACCACGAACCCAAGCCTGTTCGCCCGGACGTCCGGCATGACCTATGACGAAGTCCTCGCCGAGATCTGCACGATCACCGATGGTCCCGTCTCGGCCGAGGTCGTGGCCGACGACGTGGACGGGATGCTGTCCGAGGGTCGCCACTTCGCCAAGATCGCCGACAACATCGTGGTCAAGGTCCCGATGTCCGAGACCGGGCTCGAGGCGATCAGCCGGTTCGCGGCCGAGGGGATCAGCACGAACTGCACCCTGATCTTCACCGCGAACCAGGGCCTCCTCGCGGCCAAGGCAGGGGCGTCCCTCCTGTCGCCGTTCGTCGGGCGGCTCGACGACATCAACGAAGAGGGGATGATCGTCATCCGCGAGCTGTCGGACATCATCCGGTTCCATGAGATCGAGTCCGAGGTCCTGTCGGCGTCGATCCGGCACCCACGCCACGTGACCGACTCGGCCCTCGCGGGCGCCCACATCGCGACGCTGCCGTTCAAGATCTTTCAGCAGATGGTCCACCATCCGCTCACGGACAAGGGCATCGCCCAGTTCCGGTCGGACTGGGACAGCGCGCGCAAGGCGCTCGAGGCCAAGAAGGGCTGATCTGCGCGGGCTCGGCTAACCGCCCTCGTCCAGCCGCTAACGGCCGTCCCACCGGCCCAGACTCCGAACCAGTCGTTCAGCCGGCGTGCCAGATGCCGCCGCGCATGACACGTCGGACGGACAGGTCCTCTTCAAGTTCAACCAGATCGGCGCGCTGTCCCGTGGCAATTCGGCCGCGATCATCGAAGCCCAGCATGTCCAGCGGGTTGCGGCTGGCGGCCGCCACGGCAGCCGGCAGACTTGCTCCTTCCGCCACCGTGTTGCGCACGGCCGTATCGAGCGCCATCACGGATCCCGCGAGAGTGCCGTTGGAAAGCGTGCACCGGTCCCCTCGAACCGTGACATCGAGACCCCCGAGCTTCATCCGCCCATCGCCGGTACCGGCGAGGGCGAGCGCATCGCTGATCAGCACGAGCCTGTCCAGGGGCTTCGTCCGTCGAACGATCCCCCAGAGCGCCGGATGGACGTGCTGGCGGTCGGCGATCAACTCGACATACACCTCGTCCCGCGCGAGGGCCGCCGGGATCCACGCTCGGACGCGATCGGCGAATGCGCGGAGTCCCGGCAGGGGGCTCGTGACTCCCGTCGGCAGGAACGACGTGACGCCCCTGCGCAGTAGGGCACGAGCCATGCCGTCGAGATCGTTCTCCGAGCCCAGTGGCATCGTGGCCGCCCCAGCCATGAACGTGGACGTCGACGAAGCCCGGCGCAATGATCGGGAGCCGCGAGGCTGGCGGGTCCGACGGGCCACCGGCCGCATCGAGCTTCACGGACGCGATCCGGTCCCCATCGAGCCGGACCCGACCGGCAACGACGGCCGTGTCCATGACCAGGCGTCCGCGCAGTTCCACCGCGCCCGTCACTGCGTGGCGTCCTCGCGGTGTCCGTCGTGCTCGACCTCGAACGACACCTCGAGGGCGTATCGGATCGCGGCATAGCGGGATTCAGTCGCCTCGACCGGTTGTCCCTGGGCGTCGACGATCACCCTCCGTTCGACGAGGAGCGGGTCCCCCCGCCGAAGCTCCAGGAGTCGCGCATCCGACGCCGTCGCAACGGCGGCTCCGATCGTGCCGGTTCCCGCGTACAGCGTCAGCCCTGCACGCGCCACCGCGTCATGGAGCGATCCGTGCTCGAGGTCGGCCGACATGACGGTCGCCGCGCAACTCCGGATCAGGATTGCGGCCTCGACGGCGATCGGTTCGCCGTCCGCCACTCGAATGCGCCGGACTTCAATGATCGGGGTTCCCGGCGTCAGATCCAGGGACGTCGCCTCGGCCCTGGTCGAGGGGCGAATGGCCCGGGCAAGAAGGCGCGAGGACGGGATCCGGCCCTGGCGGGCCATTTCGCGACTGAATGTCATCAGCCGATCCGTACGGCGGTGCGTCGCCCGTTCTCCGACGAAGCTGCCCCGGCCCGGCTGGCGCGCGACGAGCCCCTCGTCGGCAAGACGTTGCATGGCGTTTCGCGCGGTCATCCGGCTGACCCCGAATTCCGCGACCAGCTCCGCGTCCGACGGAAGACGGTCGCCGGGCTTCATGGACGTGATCCGCTCGCGGAGGATCTGCTCGATCCGGCGGTGGTGGGGAACGTAGGCGATGTCCCTCAACTCGCGGACTCGCCGGTCTGGGGCGCTCCGGTCGCCGGCCATGGCACCCACGTCGAGGGAGCTCCGGGAAGGAAGGAATCCATCCGAGCCAGCGATTCCGCGCCGTGAACGGCCGCGCCGATGGCACCCGCCCAGACTCCCAGTTCGGCCAGGACGATCTCGACATCGGCGAGCGACGTCGTCCGCACTCGCTTCGCGATCTCCCCTCGGATGCTCTCGAGGATCAGATCTCCGGCGGCCGCCACTCCACCGCCGATGACGACACGATCAGGCGAGATCAGGGTGATCATGTTGCCGATCCCGATGCCGAGATAGCGCCCCACGCTGCGGAGCCCGCTCATCGCGAGGGCATCCCCGGCGAGGGCGCGCGTGACGGCTTCCTCCACCGTCGCGGTGCCGCACGCTTCGGCGATCCGATCGGCTCGTGCGAACGATTCGAGGCAGCCGCTGTTGCCGCAGTTGCACGACGGCCCGTCGGGATCGATGGTCTGGTGGCCGATTTCTCCGGCCGTCCCGTCGTGGCCCAGGTGGACCCGGCCATCGATGGCGATGACCCCGCCAACGCCCGTTCCGAGGGTCAGGCCGACCATCGACGAGACGCCGCGCCCCGCGCCGAGGCGGAGCTCGGCAAGGCCGAATGCGCGGGCGTCGTTGATCATCGCCACGGGGACGTCGAGGGCCGTGGCAACCGGCGCTGCAACTGGGCGGCCGGCCCACTTCCCGGGAACATTGACGAGGAAGCGGGTCGTTCCCGACTGTGGGTCGTACAGGCCCGGGACACCGACGCCGGCTGAGACGACGCCCGGCCACTGGGCGATCGCGTCCCGGCCGATCGCGCCGAGTTGCTCGACAACCGCTTCGGGCCCACCGACGACATTGGTCGATACCCGGCCGTTGCCGAGGGTTCGCCAGGTGCCGCCGGCATGCTCGACCACCGCCCACTTGACGTTCGTGCCACCAAGATCCAGGCCGAGGTGGCGCGTCCCGCCCTTGCCCGTCACCTTGGCATCGCCTGTCACCTGCTGCCCCGGGGCGGTCCGGTCATCTCGCTCGGCCTTTCAAACTCAGTTCGTGGAATCGATGATCGCGCGCTCGGACGGAACCACGCCCGTGAACTTGTCCCAGAGGGACGCCGCGTTCAAGGTCTGGATGTGATTCATCATGTAGCCCTGACCGATGTCGACAGGGTACCGGTCGGCGAAGTTGACTCGCTGGATGGTTTCCTCGCGGGTCCAGCCCTTGGCAACCGCTGCCGCGACCGCGGCCTTCCAATCCAGGAGGTTCGTGCGCTGGGCGTCGAGGTACTTCAGGGTCGTCACCGGCCCGTGGCCGGGGATGACGTGGTCGACGTCGAGGGCCTGGATCCGATCCAGGGCCCGGATCCACTGGTCAACGTTGGAGGTCATCAGCCAGGTCTGGCACTCACTGAAGATCGTGTCACCGGTGAAGACGACGCGTTCCTCCGGGACGTGAACGGCGACCTGGCCCGGGGTGTGGCCCGGCGTATGCAGGATGCGGAACGTCCGATCGCCCAGCGTGAGGGTCAGGTCACCGGTAAACACGATGGTGCCCTTGTTCGGGTCGGCGTAGTAGGTCTCGCGATCGGGGGCGATGGCCGCCCCGTCGGGGTCGTCGAGGTCCGCGTGGAAGCGGGCCCAATCCACGTCGCCAAGGCCGGGCAGGCGCGGGATCTGCCAGCCGATTCCGGACGACAGCGTGCCGCGCTCGTACAGGCCATCCCGGTCGATCGTCAGGTCCTTCGCCTGGATGTGCAGGATGTGTGGCCCGAACTCCTTGATGAACCGGGTCTGGTCGATCATGAGCCAGACGAGGTGTGACGGGTCGTAGTTCAGTCCGACCGTGTCGCCCCACGCCTCGAGGATGCGGCGCCAGATCATTGGCGACCAGGCGATGTTGTGGCCACCGGGCCACTCGTCGCGGCTGAAGATCATCGGGCAGTTCTCCATGGTGATCATCACGCCGGCATCACGAGCGAACGCCACGATCGGAGGCCAGACCTTGAGGGCCTCGTCCCAGTTCTCGTCCTGGGATTTCGCGGCATCGCCGCCCATGAACGTGTTGACGTACGGCACGCCCATCGCGCTTGCCGCCGTGATCACGTGCCTCAGGTGCCCGATAACCAGCTCGCGGTGGGCCGGGTCCGGATGGAGCGGGTTGGGGTAGAACCCCAGCCCGAGATCCCCAGGCCCTTCGCCCCGATTTCCGAGACGAGCTCCGTCGCCTGGAATCCGGTCAGGTTGGCGACGTCGATATGCGAGGTTCCGGCGTAGCGGCGACTTGGGCCGGTACTGACGGGCCAGCAGGCAATCTCGATCGACTCGAAACCATGGGCTGCCGTCCAGTCGGCGACCTCCATGAGTGGGGTGTTGGGGAAGGGCGCAGTCAGCAAACCGAGCCTCATCGAGCGACCTCCACCGTCACGGCTGGCGGGTCAGGAACGGGGGAACGATCGACGTCGACCCAGCGACCTTCGCGAGCACTCACGGCGATGGCGTCGTTGACGAGCATCTCGTCATGACCGGCCGCAAAGGTGGCGTATGGCGGGTTGGCGTTCGGGCGGCCGGTGGCGACGTCGGCGTAGATGGTCCGGAACAGTGCGCCGAACGTGTCCCCGAAGCCCTCGACGTGCCCGCCCGGAAGGGCCGCCGCGGCCTGCCCGGCGGGCCCCATCAGCGCGGGATTGCGCAGGAGAATCTCGTTGGGCCGATCTCGGTGCCCGAACCACAGATGGTCCGGCGTCTCGGAATCCCAGGACGCGGCCCCCTCGGATCCGTCGATCTCCCAGCGGAGCGAATTCTTTCGCCCGGCGCTGATCTGTGAAACGGCAACGGAACCACGAGCCCCGTTGGCAAACCGGAGCAGGATCGTGGCGACGTCCTCGGTTCCGACGGTTCGCTCGACGGCCTCGCCGGAGCGACTTGTGGCGAACGTTTCAACCGGTCCTACCGGTTCCTGACGGTGCTTGATGAAGGTCGCCAGGTCGGCCATGACCGCGACGATGGGCTGACCGGTCACAAACGCCATGAGGTCGAGCCAGTGCGAGCCGATGTCGCCGACGGCACGGAGGGCGCCGCCCTTGTCCGGGTCAAGGCGCCAGTTCCAGTCGGTGTCGTGCAGGAGCCAGTCCTGGAAGTAGTGCCCAGTGATGAGCCGGACGGCGCCAAGGTCGCCAGCCTCCACGACTTCGCGCATGTGCTGGTGAACGGGATAGAAGCGGATGTTGAAGTTCACCGCATTGACCAGCCCGGACGCATCGGCCTGGCGGACGAGGTCCCCAGACTCGGCTGCGGTCATCGCAAGCGGTTTCTCGCAGACCACGTGCTTGCCGGCGGCGAGGATCGCGGAGGCCTGGGGAACGTGCAGGTGGTTCGGCGAGGTCACGTGCACGACATCCACCGAACGATCGCCCAGGATGTCGTCAAGGGACCCGTAGGCGTGACGGACGTTCAGCGCTTCAGCCCGGGCCACGCCCCGCTCAGGGGTGCTGGCGAGGACGCCCCGAACATCAACGCCGATCCGGCGAAGGGCTTCGACGTGGACGGTCCCGATGAACCCGGTCCCGATGACGGCGGCACCGATGTCGGAGAACCTGCGCATCCAGCTCCTGACCTGTTTCCCGGAGCCACCCGGCCGGTGGATAAATAGGCTAGACGGTCTAGATCTTCTGGCGCTCCGCCGCACCGACGAGCTCGGCGCTGGCGGCGTGCTCCCGTCGGGGTGCCGACGATCACCGGATCAAACGAAGCGCTATTCGGATCTTACTTTAGCACGTCAAGAGCATAAGTCGCCTCGAGTTCGCGATGGCCGTATGATCCGGACATGTACGGACCGTTGCCGGACGAGGCCCTCAATGCGCTGGTACTCGTCCTCGATGAGATCCGACTCGGGCGATCCCGGTCCCGCTCGGACCTTGTCGAACGGACCGGTCTCGGGCGGGCAATCGTGGCGGGACGTGTCGCGGAGCTCATGGAACGCGGCCTCGTCAGCGAGGGCGACCCGGGTCCATCCACCGGCGGACGACCTCCGCGCCAGCTGACCTTTCGAGCCGACGCCGGGCACCTCCTGGTGGCGGACCTCGGTGCCACCAGCACGGACGTCGCGCTCACGACACTCGACGGACGCATCCTCGGCCACTACGACGAACCGGCTGTCATCGAGTCCGGACCTGAGACCGGTCTCGGCCGGGTCGAGGAGCTGTTCGCTCAACTGCTTGCCACGACCCATGCTGTGCCGGGACGCCTGTGGGGGATCGGGATCGCGGTGCCCGGGCCGGTGGAATTCGTCACCGGCCGGCCGATTTCGCCGCCCATCATGCCCGGCTGGGACGGCTACCCGATCCGCGAGCGGTTCACGGAACGCTTCGGGTCCCCGGTCTGGGTGGACAACGATGTCAACGTCCTGGCGCTGGGTGAATGGCGTTCCGGGGTCGCCGCCGGCCACGACGATGTCGTCGTCATCAAGATCGGAACGGGCATCGGCGCCGGCATCATCGCCGACGGACGTCTCCATCGCGGCGCGCAGGGCAGTGCCGGGGATGTGGGTCACATCCAGGTGGTGGAGGACCCTTCGATCGTGTGTCGGTGTGGGAACATCGGCTGCCTCGAGGCCATTGCCGGTGGTGGAGCACTCGGGCTGGCAGGGGAGCGGGCGGCGCTCGCTGATCAGTCGGCCCGTCTTGCGATCGCCCTCGGTCAGCGCGGCCGGGTCACCGCGGAGGATGTGGCCCGGGCCGCATCCTTCGGAGATCCCGTTGCGATCGCGCTGCTCCAGCAGGCCGGTCGCCACATCGGATTGATGCTGGCCAGCATCGTCAACTTCTTCAATCCGTCCCTGATCGTCATTGGCGGCGGCGTGGCCAACAGCCCGGATCTGCTACTCGCCGCAATCCGTGAAGCGGTCTACCGCCGCTCGCTGCCACTGGCAACGCGGGATCTACTCATCCAGCGCTCGTCGCTCGGTGGTCTGGCCGGCGTCATCGGCGCTTCGTCGATGGTCGTGGACCAGCTCTTCTCGAGGGAGGCGATCGGCCATTGGATCGGTGCCGGGGAGCCGGTCGGCATGCTTGACCGCCAGCGTCGCGGTTGGTTCGACCGAGGAGCGGTCAGCTAGCTGGAGGCCACCACCCGATCACTGAAGTCTCCGCTGGCCGGGTTCTTCAGGATCAGCTTCGTGCGCCCATCCGGCAGCAGCTCGCCGGCCATCCGTCCACGCGCCGAGGCTCAGCCGCACCGACGGCATCGGGCGCTCCCTGCCCACCAACTGTTGATCTCGTCCAGATACGTCCGTGACACCGGGCCTGGGCGCGGGGTGAGGCGCGATCGGAGCTGAGACCAGGGCGAGAGCCCTCGCTACGCTGGTGGTGTTCAGAACATCAGCAGAGGAGGACTCTCGATGCCGAAGTCTACCCGCCAGCGGGCCCACCCCCAGGGCACGAGTGCCCGGAACCGGATGATCCGACGGCCCGCGATCGGGATCGCCCGGTCGGCTGCGCCGGACCTCAGTCGCGACGCGCGACGGCGCCTGGCGATGGTCGACTGGCACCGCTGCCACGGTGGCAACGTCGCCCTGACCGCCCGCCACTTCGGGGTCGGCCGCTCGACCGTGTACCGCTGGCTCGCCCGGTACGACCGCCTCCACCTCGAGACCCTCGAGGGTCGGAGCAGCGCACCCCGCCGCCGGCGTCGTCCGACCTGGACGGTCGAGCAGCTGCGGGCCGTCAAGGCGATCCGCGAGACCTATCCACGCTGGGGCAAGGACAAGCTGCGGATCCTCCTCCGGCGGGCCGGGATCGTGCTCTCGACGTCGATGGTCGGCCGGATCCTGCGCCGCCTCTTGGCGGCCGGCGATCTCCGCGAGCCCCGGCGTCGGCGGATGAGCGTCCACCAGCGCCGCTGGCGCCGACCCTATGCGATCCGCACGCCGGCCGACTGGCCGGTCGAGGCGCCGGGCGACCTCGTCCAGCTCGACACGCTCGACATCCGACCGTTGCCCAACCGGGTCTGGAAGCAGTTCACCGCCCGCGATGTCGTGAGCCGCTGGGACACCCTCGAGCTCGGCCGCCGGGCGACGGCCGTGGCGGCCGCCGCGGTCCTCGATCGGCTGGCCGAGCGGATGCCCTTCGGGGTCCGGGCCATCAGCATCGACAACGGCTCCGAGTTCATGGCGGAGTTCGAGACCGCCTGCCAGGCCCGCGACATTCGCCTGTTCGTCCTGCCGCCCCGCTCACCCAAGCTCCACGGTGCCGTCGAGCGGGCCAACCGGACCCACACCGAGGAGTTCTACGAGATCACCGACGCCGAGCCCGAGCTCGAGGCCTTCCAGGTCGAGCTGCGGGCCTGGGAGACGGTCTACAACACGATCCGACCGCACCAGTCCCTGGGCTATCTCACCCCGGCCGAATATCTGGCCTCCGTCGGCATCGATGTGTATCGGACGTACTGAACGAGTACACCTGATTGACGAGGGCCGCGACGCGGTCCATACTCCAGCCATTCCCCACCCGTCTGCGCCGCGGACTCCTTCCCGCGCGGTCGAATCCTTCCTTCCACGTGCAGGTGGCCCCTTCTCAATGCCCGGTCCAGATCAGCGTCCACGTAACCGCCGTCCACGGCGCCGAAATCCGGTCGGCCGCGCGCCCGTCAGCGAAGTCGAGGAGCTCCAGGAGCTCGAGGCGGCCCGCGAGCGCAACGACCTCGATGTGTCCGACCTCCTCGAGATGAGCGTCGCAGAGCTCCGTCAAGTCGGGCGTGACCTGGCCATGGAGACCGCGACCGAGGACCGCAAGGACGATCTCGTCGATCGCATTCTTCAGGCCCAGACCGAGCGTGCGGGGCACGCCTACGCGACCGGCATCCTCGATATCGTCGATGAGGGCTACGGCTTCATGCGCCGGCACGGCCTGCTGCCCGGTGCCGACGACGTGTATGTCTCGTCCAGCCAGGTCCGCCGGTTCGCCCTGCGTGTCGGTGACCGGGTGGCGGGCGCGGTCCGCGTCCCGCGCGAGCAGGAGAAGTACTGGGGCCTCTTGCGCGTCGATTCGGTCAATGGGGTGGATATCGAGACCGCCCGGGCCCGGCCCCACTTCGGTGACCTCACCCCGGTTCATCCGAACGAACTGATCAACCTGGAGAGCGACCCGAAGAACCTGAGCCAGCGGCTGGTCAACCTGGTCAACCCGATCGGCAAGGGCCAGCGCGCGCTCATCGTCAGCCCGCCGAAGGCCGGCAAGACGATGCTCCTGAAGAACATCGCCAACGGCATCACGGCCAACTACCCGGAGATCCTCCTCATGGTCGCCCTCATCGGCGAGCGGCCGGAAGAAGTCACCGACATGCGCCGCAGCGTGAACGGGGAGGTCATCAGCTCGACGTTCGATGAGCCGACCGAGAATCACACCCACGTCGCCGAGATGGCCCTCGAGATCGCCAAGCGGCAGGTTGAAACCGGCCGCGACGTGGTCATCCTGATGGACTCGATCACCCGCCTCGCGCGCGCCTACAACCTGGCGCTCCCGCCGTCGGGGCGAACGCTCTCCGGTGGCATCGATCCGATCGCGCTCTACCCCCCGAAGCGGTTCTTCGGCGCTGCCCGCAAGATCGAGGAGGGCGGCAGTCTCACGATTATCGCGACCTGTCTGGTGGACACCGGCTCACGGATGGACGACGTGATCTACGAGGAGTTCAAGGGCACCGGCAACTCGGAGTTGATCCTGGATCGCAAGCTCGGAGAGAAGCGCATCTTCCCGGCCATCGACGTCATGCGATCGGGCACCCGGCGCGAAGAACTGCTGCTCGAGGACGGGACCCTGAAGATGGTCTGGACGATGCGTCGGATGCTCTCCGCCGTCGGCACGAATGAGGGCATCGAGCTGCTCCTGAACCGCCTTGCGAAGACGGACAACAACGTCCAGTTCCTGGCCGGCCTGACCAAGACACTCGACAGCTAGCGGCTCGACGCCCTGTCGGGCAGGCTCTCGGGGGTTTGCACCGGTTGCAAGGCCCGTGGTAAGGTCCGGCCGAGTCGGTGCCCGCGGAGGAGCGGGGATCGGCCGTGCGACACGAGACCCCAGCTCACCATCGCGATACGCGGACGAACCGAATAACCCCGAGACGCGTCCCAACGCCGCGTCGGAACGCCCGCGCAGGAGACCATATTGCTGAACGCCCCGGCGGGCGTCGCGCGTGCCATTGCGCGCTCCCGCCCGACCACGAGCGAGCGATCAACGCGAGCCAACCGCTTCCATCGAACGTCCGTCGGTGCGTTGCGCGGTCTGGGCGCGCGATTTGCCGCTCTGGCTCACCGTGCCAGCCTCGCCCCGCGGCCGGCCACGCGCCCCCGTCCTGTCGCCATCCGGCGGACCTTTGCAGTGCGACTGTCGTCTGAGCGAATGCTCCCGATCATCGCCGCCGTCGTCGTGCTCGGTGCCAGCGTCCTGAGCTTTCAGCCAGCCACGGTCGCCGGCGCCATCGGATCGGTCGACGGGCCCGGCACGGCGGCCCGGATCGCCATCGGCGGCGTGACCGCCGAACAACTCGACCCAATCGAGATCGCCGTTCAGGAGGCAGTCTCGCGCAGCACCACCGCGTTGGGCGATGGTGCTGACCCGCTCGAGACGTACGCCGATGACGGCACCCTGTACAAGCCCGTCGCGGTCGATACCGAGGTCCTCGACGGCAGCGGGCTGCTGGAGACCTACACGGTGAAGTCCGGCGACTCCCTGACCGGGATCGCCAGTCGCTACGGCATCTCCATGATGACGATCTGGTGGGCGAACAAGCTGACCGCCAAGGATGAGTTGCACGTCGGCCAGAAGCTCGTCATCCCGCCGGTCAATGGGCTGGTCGTGACGGTCAAGGAGGGCGATACCCTCGCTTCGATCGCCACCCAGTACAAGATTGACTCGACCGACGTGCTGGCAATCAACCAGCTCGAAGACCCGAACCTGATCATCGGGCAGATCCTGATCCTGCCGGATGCCGCGGGTGCGCCGATCCCGACTACCAAGCCACGTTCGGGCTCCTCCGGCTCCTCCGGCTCCACCAGCTGCGCCAGTTGTTCTGGTGGAACCTACAATGGAGGGGCATTCGCGCGGCCGGTCGTAGGTGGCAACAACTACATCAGCCAGGGCTTCCGCTACGGCCACTACGGCACAGACATCGCCGCCACCTATGGTTCCAAGGTCGTCGCCGCCGGCAAGGGCGTCGTGACGTTCGCCGGCTGGAAGAGCAACGGCGGTGGCTACCAGGTCTGGGTCTCACACGGTTCCGGGCTCTATTCCACCTATAACCACATGTCGAGCGTGTCGGTATCAGCCGGCCAGTCTGTTGGCCGCGGCCAGCAGGTTGGACGCATTGGCCAGTCCGGCAGAGCCACCGGCCCGCACCTCCACTTCGAGGTCTGGATCGGTCCCATCTGGAACGGCGGCTACCGGGTCAACCCGCTCCGTTACCTCTGATCTCGATCCCCGGCCTCGCGCCTTGCCGGCGCCGCGCCAACGCTCTGTTTCTGGATCCCCGGCCGTGCTCGCGCGCGCCCATGGGAAGATAGCCGCGATGTTCCTCGATCGGGTCAAGATCCTCGTCCGCGCGGGCACCGGTGGCGACGGGGCGGCGACGTTTCGTCAGGAAGCCCACGTTCCGCGGGGCGGCCCGGACGGCGGGGACGGCGGGCGGGGTGGCTCCATTCACCTGATCGTCCATCCGGGTCAGACGACGCTTCGCGACTTCTCGTACCGGCATCACTTTCGAGCCGACGGGGGCGGGCGCGGGACACGCGCTCGGCGGCACGGCAAGGCCGGCCAGGACCTCGTCCTCGAGGTGCCGCCGGGCACGGCCGTGTACGACGATCTGACGGGCGCGCTCGTCGCCGACCTCGTCGCGACGGGGCAGACAACAATGGTCGCGCGCGGCGGCCGGGGTGGTCTCGGGAACACTCACTTCAAGACGTCCACCCACCAGGCGCCTCGACACGCCCAGAAGGGCGAACCGGGTGAGGAATGCTGGATTCGGCTCGAACTCCGGCTGATCGCCGACATCGGGCTGGTCGGTCTTCCGAACGCCGGCAAGTCGACGCTCCTTGCCGCCCTCACGGCCGCCAACCCCAAGATCGCCGCATATCCGTTCACCACGCTGGAACCGAACCTCGGGGTCATGGACCTCGGGATCGAGGACGACCGCTTGCCAACGATCGCCGACGTGCCGGGTCTGATCGAAGGAGCCAGCGAGGGCGCCGGCCTCGGACACGCCTTCCTCAGGCACATCGAGCGAACGCGCATCCTCGTCCATCTTGTCGACGGAGCCGCCCGGGATCCGGAGTGGGATCACCGGGTGATCCGCGAGGAACTGGGGGCGCATGACGCCGCCCTCCTCGAGAAGCCGATCCTCGTGGCCTTCAACAAGGTGGACCTGCCGGAAGCAGCCGAGGCCTGGCCGGCCTTCCATCGTGCCCGCGAACTGGAGGGGTTGCCGGTCGTCGCAATCGGTGCCGCCGGAGGGGAGGGGATTGAAGAGTTGCGCACCGCCCTCGCCGCCCTGCTTCCCGACGCCGAGAGCATGGCCGCCCCACCCGAGCCATCGGGCGTCGTCGTCCATCGCATCGAGACGCTCGAGGATGGGTTCGCCGTCGACCGCGACGAGGACGGGGCATTCCGCGTTCGCGGCCGCCGCGTCGAGCGCCTCGCCGCCCAGACGAACTTCGATGTCGAGGAATCGACCGAACGATTCCAGCGAGATCTGGAGCGCCTGGGTGTGGATGCCGAACTGCGCCGCGTCGGTGTTGCCCCGGGCGATCTGGTCCGGTTTGGTGAGCTCGAGCTCGAATGGAGCGGCGACGCCTGGTCCGCTGAGAGTTGGGCGTGAACCGGCACGATCTCCCGACCGCCCCCCGGGCCCCGGTCCGGTCCGGTTCACTGGGGGTCATGGGCGGGACCTTCGATCCCATTCACCTCGGTCACCTCGCGGTCGCCGAGGAGGCGCGTGAGGTGCTCGGTCTGGAGTCGATCCTGTTTGTGCCGGCCGGGGTTCCGCCTCACAAGCCGGACGGAGCCTCGGCATCGGCAGAGGACCGGGTGGCGATGGTGCTGTTGGCGATCGCCGGGAACCCTGGGTTCGCCCTCAGCCGAGTTGACGTGGACCGGCCCGGGCTCTCGTACACGGCGGATTCGATCGGTCTGTTGGCGTCTGAACAGGCGAGGACGGCATCGATGACCAGCCATGACATCACCTTGATCATGTCCGCGGAGACGCTCGCCGGCCTGCCCGACTGGCGCGAGCCGCGCCGGCTGCTGACACAATGTCGTGTCGCCGTGGTCCCGCGGGAAGGCCATCCGGCGCCGACGCCGACCTGGCTGTCCACGCACTTCCCAGGTCTCGAGGGACGCTTCGATCTGCTCGACGGACCGCGGCTCGGGATCTCCTCGACGGACATCCGCGCTCGCGTGACTGCCGGCCGGTCCATCCGCTACCTCGTGCCCGAGGCAGTCGAGCGGCATATCACCGATCATCACCTGTACGCCCGCGCCGATCGTGCGGGCTGACCACCACCCGAGGACCGACCGCCCGTGACCAAGTCCGTTCCGAAATTGAGCGCTTCCGATCCTGAAAGCGCAACGCCCGCCGCTGCCCCGGAGCGCAAGCCCGCGGCAGCCACGAACGTCGCCGCCACGAAACCTGCCGCCCCGAGGCGGAAGGCAGCCGCGACGAAAGCCGCCCCCGCGGTGGCCCCGCCGACCTCAGCGGAAGTGCCGACCGCCGACTCCGCCGACTTGGAGAAGCCGACCTCGGACGGAATGCCGCGTCGGGCCCGGACGGTGTCCAAGGCACGCAAGGCCGCCGCGGATGCGGACCGAACCTCGCTCGAGATCGCACGCCGAATCGTCGAGCTGGCCGAGGACAAGAAGGCCGCCGATATCGTCCTCCTCGATCTTCGGGAGCTGACCACCCTGGCCGACTACTTCGTGATCTGCTCGGGTGGCTCCGAGCGGCAGCTCGGTGCGATCGCCGACGGGATCATCGGCGGCATGCGTGACGAGAAGATCAGACCGTATGGCCGC
This sequence comes from Candidatus Limnocylindrales bacterium, assembly GCA_046714395.1. Classification (GTDB taxonomy): domain Bacteria; phylum Chloroflexota; class Limnocylindria; order Limnocylindrales; family CSP1-4; genus UBA5189. Next base: position 19,732 of record JBKKBB010000138.1, read on the forward strand.
GAGGGCACGCCGGCCTCGCACTGGGTCCTGGTCGACTTCGGGATCGTGATCGTCCATGTGTTCACGCCACCAGAGCGTGACTTCTATCAGCTCGAGAAACACTGGTCCGAGGCAAAGACCATCCTTCGGGTCCAGTAGCGGCCGCCGAGCGTACCGGGGGATCCGGTACGCTAGGGTCATGTCTTGAGCGCGTGCTGCCACGCACCATCGCCGCATGACCTCCATACGCGAGCGTTGTCCGGCCTGCCAGCGCCGCCTGATCACGACTCGTTTCGATACGGCCTTCCGCATGCCCGATCAGTCGGAGCGGTTGTGCTTCGCGATCCCGGGTGGCCTGTGCGAGGACTGTCACCAGCTCTATATCGATCCA
>JBKKBB010000139.1:0-5899 GCA_046714395.1 Candidatus Limnocylindrales bacterium
GTATGCACGGGCTCCTCCCAGACCTCGAGATCCAGCGCCCACGCGACCGTCAGACCCTGTCGTGCCGCGAGACGGCTCGAGAGATCGAGGTCTTCCGTCAGCGGTGCTGCATCCCACCCGCCCACGGCCGTCAGCAGATCACGTCGGATCACGAGGCCATTCCCTCGAAATTCCGAACACCCGCCCGACGCCCAGCGCCCCCGCTGGAGCGCTCCATCCTGCGTCTGTTCATCGGCCTGCAGCGCCGGCAGGGCGGACACGTGGGCGTCGTGGATCCTGCGTCGCGAGGTCAGGGCCGGCACACCGCAGGCCACATAGGTCGCCGCTCGTCTCAGGTAGTCCGGGCCGATCCGGGCGTCGGCGTCCAGGACGACGATCACGTCGCCGGTGCACGTCGCCGGTTGGGCCGCCGTCAACGCCGCGCCCTTGCCGTCGGACAGCTGCTCGCCCTCGCGGCGCACCACCCGCACGATCTTGCCGATCCCGGCCGCGTCCGCTGCCTCCAGGACGATCGCTGCCGTCCCGTCCCTGGATCGGTCGTCGATGACGATCACCTCGAAGCGTGGAGCACCAAGCTTGTCGCGGTGGTCCTGGACTCCAAGGTCCGCCATCAGATGCGGCAGCACGGCCGCCTCGTCGCGCCCGGCCACCAGGACGGTGATGGTCGGCAGGGCTCCCATCGACGCGGGGGCAACCGGGTTGACTTCGACCGGCGGATGCCGGCTCGCCCGAAGAATCGGCACCAGGCCGCCGATGAGCACCATGAGTGATCCCGCGAGGAGCCACTGCCCGCCGCCGCCCCCGGCGGCAAGCAGGCCGAGGCCCATGCCGCCAAACAGGGCGCCGAGGGCGAGCACACGCCAGGTCAACGACGTGCCCCTGGTCATCAGGTCTGGCCGCAGGACCGTCCCAGGCTCGATCGACCCAGAGGACAGCGTGCGCGATGGCACACCGTCAGTCGGGTCCACCGAGAACCTCAGGCTCATCGGGACCGGCGACTTCCTCGACTGAATCCTGCTCGCGGCGGTCGGCGCGTCGCGCCACGCCGATCGGGTCGGCTGCGGTTGTGTGGGGAATCGTGCCGGCCGTCGCGCGTTCCTCGGCGGGTAGCAGCGGCCCGCGCCGAACGATCGATCCGATGCCCGACAGGAGGATCGCCACGGCGACAACCAGGAGGACCTGCGTGGTGCCGACGAGGTCCGAAATCGGACCCACGAGGATGATCGGCAGAAAGCTCCCAACCGAGACCAGCATGTTGAGCACGCCGAAGACCCTGCCCCGGACCTCCTCTGGCAGATCCTCCTGGAGCTGGGTCTGGCTCGAGATCGCCACGATTCCGTAGGCGATGCCGGCCAGGAACGCCAGGGCAATCACCACCGCGATCAGGGATGTGACGGCGCCGATGTCGGAGATGGGCAATTCAAAGCGGGTCAGGGCGCGGCTCACGGGCCCGGCGACCGTCAAGGCGGCGAGCAGCAGGCCCAGCGCAATCAGACCGCCTTCGATGGCTCTCCGCCGCGGGACGTACCGCCCGTAGGAATTGAGCAGGAGGACCCCCATCACGATGCCGGCGCCGAGGGGCAGGACCACCAGAATCAGGTCCTGGGTGCCCAGTCCAAGGGTTTGCTGGGCAAACTTCGGACCCAGCACCCCGATGACCCCGACGAGGGAGGCCGCGATCCCGAGGTAGATCAGCGACCAGCTGATGGCATGGTTGGATCGAATGTACGCGGCCCCCTCGGACAGCTGCGAGAACGTTCCCTGAACGGCCTCGCCGGCTTCGTGCACTGCAGCCGATCTAATCGTCATCCGGACGGCCGGTCCGTTGGCGGGCAGCGTTGCGCACAGGACGGCCGAGACCGCGTACAGGACCGCGACGATCAAGAGCACCGGCTCAGGCCCGCCCGCGACCTTGACGATGAGTGGGCCCAGGAGTGCGTAGCCGAGCGCAAAGGCGCCATTCAGCGTCAGCGTGAACAGGCCGTTTGCACTGACCAGCTGATGGCGCGGAACCAGATACGGGATCATCGCCGCCTCCGCGGGTGCGAAGAACACGGTCAGCGACGAGATCAGCACGTTGAGGATCAGGATCAAGGCCAGATCCCCGCCCACCGCCCAGATCGCCACCATGACGACGGCACGAAGGACATTGGTCGCGATCAGGACCATCCGGCGGTCGAGCCGATCCACGTAGACGCCCGCGACGGCCGAGAACAGGACGGCCGGGACGAGGAAGGTCAGGAAGAGCAGCGAGACCGCGGAAGACAGGTTCGTCGCATCCAGGACGACGACCGTGAGTCCGTAGAGGACCATGTTGGACCCGACCTGGGTCGCCAGCTGCGAAAGCCAGAGCAGCAGGAACGGACGATTCCGAAGGACCGCCCCGGTGTCGGTTCCGCCGGTCACCGCCGGCGGCGTGGAAGTCACGCGGGCTGGCCCGGCTCAGGATGGGCGGCGGCCGTCAGCGCGGCATCTCCGCGGGCGACGAACCCCTGAACCCGGGCCTCCAGAACCCTTCGCTCGAGTAGCACGTGCCGTCCGCAGGATTGACAGCGGAGCCCGATATCGGCGCCGAGCCGGTCGACCAGCCAGTCCGCACCACCACACGGATGCGGGCGCCGCAGGCGCAAGATATCGCCCAGCAGCAGGTCGAGGATCGGGCGGTCAGGCATCGCCGGAGCGTATCAGAGGCTCGGCGTGCCGTGGATCGGCAGGAGATTGCGCTCGGTCGCCGGGATCGAAACGAGCTCGAGCGGAGTGACCGAGACAGTCGCATCCGGGAACGACACGCTGAGCTGGGCGATGATCCCACCGGCCCTGGTCAACGAGCCGGTCAGAATCTGCGGGCTGCCGATGGCTCGAATCTCGAAGCTCGTTCCAAGGAGCGTGTTTTCGACCGAAAGGTCCCCAGAGGAACCGGCCACCACCGAACCCGGCACGAGCCGAACGCCCCCGATCGCGATCGCCTCCGCACCGGCGTTGCGAAGTTCGTTGAGCAGGTCCTCGATCGCTGCGCCGTCCGTCGCGCCAGTCACCCGTACGGAAACTCCAGGGCCCTCACCGGCGCGCAGCCCTGCCCAGGCCTCGATCCGGTCGAGGTCCGCGCGGAGCTGCCCGGCCGCGCTCTGCCCGCGAGATCGGGCGTCGGATAGGGTGACAAGCTGTCGTTCCAGGCCGGCAAGCTCGCTCCGCAGTGCCTCGTTCTGCGTGTTGAGATTCGCGACGAGGAGCGTGAGGTCCTGCGCCGACTGTTCGGCGAGGCCGGTATTGACCCCCTGGCTCCGGAGCTGTGCCACCACGAGGACGCCCAGGATCAGGGCGACGATCGTGATCGGCCAGCGATTGCGTCCCTTGTGCACGACTCAGCCACCCGCCTGCGTAGAGGTCGGCCGCATGTACCGCCCCGTGACGGTCCCGGCAAAGGCGGGAACGGTCACCGAATCGAGCTCGGCGAATGACAGGCGCAGGCCGGACGGACCCACCCGTCGCTGGACGAAGTCGACGAACGACGCGCCGCTGGTGACGCGCCCATACAGGTCTGGCGAACCGATCGCCCGGATCTCGTACGCGGGCGCCAGGTAGGCGCTGTTGGCAAGGATGGAGTTGCCGATGTCCAGAATGGCCGTCGTGGTGGTGATCCGCTCGCCGTTGACAGACACGGCCTCTGCCCCCGCCAGCCAGAGCTCCTGGACGATGATCCGCACGTCCCGGGCCGTGACGAGTCCGTCCGCCCCGCCGCTGCCGCTTCCGGACTCGGCGTCCTCCAGTCGAAACACGAGACCCGTCCCGGCGAGCTGCACGAGACCACTCGAGATGCGCGCCTGCTCGAGGGCGGCGTTGAGCACCTTCTCCTGGGCCGCGGAGGCCGGCAGCTGCGCCTCTGCTGCGGCCAGCTGGGCGCGGACGTCCAGGATCTGGGCCTTCAAGGCGTCCTGCTCGGTCTGCTGACCCAGAACGGTCTCGATCAGCGGCGCCCGCTCCTGGCTCGTGTAGCGGATCCGTGGACCCTCCGCGCTGAGCTGTGCGGCAATGAGGAACCCGAGCACCAGCAGCGCAGCTGTGAGGGTCACCTGCCAGCTCTGGATCAGGCGCAACCGGTTGACGAGGCCGGTCATTCCGGTGCCTCGTGGTCCGCCGGGACGATCACCTCGGGCCGTTGGCCTTGCTCTTCCGGGACGATTGCGTCCGGTGGGCGTGGCGACCCCGCGCCTCCGACAAGAGAGACGCGCCGGGTCCGCCGATAGATCGCGAACGCAGCCACCATCACGACCACGCTGATGATTAGCGCACCGGTGGCCTCGACACCCGTCGAATCAACCCCGGCGGGCTCCGGCTCGGGTGATCCGAGCCCCGAATCGCCCGGGACCTGTGACCGCTCGGCCGTGCCCGGCGTCTGTGCCGGTCCTCCCCAGTCGGCCGGAACGGGGCCGACCGGCGCGGGTTGGGGACCGAGCGCGGTTGGCACCCCAGCACCGATCAATTCGAGCCACGCGGCCTCGAAGCCGGCGACATCGGTGCCCAACGCGGCCTCGAATGCCTCGTCGTCCGAGACGCCATCCGCATAGCTCCTGACGAGGGCGATCATGGCGTCTCGGCCATATCGATCAACGAGGTAGGACACCGCCGAGATGCTTTCCGAGTACGCCAGACGGAACCGCTCCTCCGTCGTCGGGAGCTGAGCGACGAGGGCGCGCAGCGGCATGATCGAACCGGCTCGAGCGGCGTCGCGCACGGCCGAACGATCATCCCTGGTCAAGCCCTCGGACAGGTAGACCGCGACGCCCTCGTTCAGCCAGCGGGGCGGATAGTGATATGGGTTCGTAACGGCCGAGTCGAAGACCAGATGGGTCAGCTCATGGGGGATCACGATACCGACCCATGGGTCGTCCACGGCATCGGCGTCGATGTTCGCGAAGAGCGTCCGAATGCCCGGGTGTGCCTCGCCCCCGATGTTCTCACGGGAACCGGGCCCGATCACGTCGTAGAAGGCCTCACGATCCCCGTAGACGTAGAAGTCGATGGGCTCCCGCTCCGTGACCCCGAGCAGGTCGCTGACCTCGCGAACGGCCTCGTCGCCGATCCGCAATGCGCGTCGCCCGAATGCCTGCCCGCCATCAACCCAGTGGACCGTCATGAACTCGCCGGTCAGGGTCTGCCAACGAAAGCGGTCGTCGTCGTAGCGGACCGTCGTCGCGGGGCCGCTGACCGACGATCCATCGCGAAGGGTAATCCGGAAGTGAGCCGACCCCTCAGTGTTCGGCAGGATGGAACCGCCCGGCGATTCGAGAATGTAGGAGAGCGTCGTGCTGCCCGAGATGGCCGTCGTTGGAACGTCGGCGACAATCGAGCGGGTGGATCCTTCAAGGTCGACCACGATCTCGACGCGAAGCACATCGCTGGTCATGATGGCCCCGCCGCGGAAGGTGATCGAATCCAGGAACCTTACGGTCGCGCTTGGGGCGGCTGCCGATGGCGAAGCGGCCATGACGACGGATGCCCCCGGGGCCATCGACGCGAGGAGCAGCATCGCGGCCGGGAGGATGCGGCCGGCGGCGCGGCGACCCCTGCTCATTCCCACGCCAGGCCCGCCAGGCGAAGGATGCCGAGGCCGTTCTGGTCCGCACCCAGCAGCCCGTCCGCGGAGAGCGCCCATCCGTCCCCATATGCCAGGGGCACCGCGGGCGCATCATCCCTGACGATGGCCAGCGCTCGCTCAAAGGCGGCCAGCGCCGCTGCCGGATCGCGCGTCGCCAGCGCATCGTCGACCGCGGTATCGAATGGCGCGGAGGACCAGCGTCCATAGTTGTTGGTGCTGCCCGTGCCGAGGAGCACGCCCAGAAAGTCGTTAGCGCCCGGGTAGTCGGCCACCCAGCCCAGGGCCCACATGGTCGGCGGATCC
>JBKKBB010000140.1:0-19125 GCA_046714395.1 Candidatus Limnocylindrales bacterium
CCCTGGTCTCCTGGGCAATCCGCCGAACCGCCTCGAAATCGCCCGGGGACGCGGCCGGGAAGCCGGCCTCGATGACATCGACCTTGAGCCGCGCGAGCTGGCGAGCGACCTCAAGTTTCTCCGCCGCGGTCAGCCCGGCGCCGGGAGCCTGCTCACCGTCACGAAGCGTCGTGTCAAAGATCCGGACGGAACCCGCCGGGACAAAGGGCCCCGACGGGCGCGGTACGGGGGCGGCCATCAGCGAGACCCGGGCGCCCGGGTGACCTGGGCCTGGGCCTCGCCGGCGTGCACCACCACCGGGTTGAGGAACGGCATCTGGGCACGCAGCTCCGCGCCGACCTGCTCGATCTGGTGGTCGCGATCCTGGGCACGCAGGCGCTCGAATTCGTGACGGCCGGTCTCGTTCTCGCGGATCCAGCGGCTGGCAAACGAGCCGTTCTGGATCTCGGAGAGCACGTCGCGCATGGTGGCCTTGGCTCCCTCCACGATTCGCGGCCCGGACACGTAGTCGCCGTACTCGGCCGTATCGGACACGCTGAAGCGCATGAAGTTGAGCCCGCCGCGGTACATCAGGTCAACGATCAGCTTGAGTTCATGCATCGTCTCGAAGTAGGCGAGCTCCGGCTGGTAGCCGGCCTCGACCAGCGTCTCGAACGCGGCCTTGACCAGCGCCGACACGCCACCGCACAGGAGTGCCTGCTCCCCGAAGAGATCGGTCTCGGTCTCCTCCTTGAAGGTCGTCTCGAGGATCCCGGCCCGGGTGTTGCCGAGCCCGCGGGCGTAGGCGAAGACGCGTGCCTTGGCCGTGCCGCTGGCGTCCTGATGGATGGCGAACAGGGCCGGAACGCCGCCACCGGCCTGATACACGCTGCGCACGAGATGGCCCGGGCCCTTCGGCGCGACCATGCCGACGTCGATGAACGCTGGCGGCACGATCCTGCCGAAGTGGATGTTGAACCCGTGGGCGAACATCAGGAGCTGCCCGGGTCGCAGGTAGGGTTCGATCTCCGCGTCGTAGACGGCTTTCTGGCCCGTGTCGGGGACCAGGATCATGATTGCGTCGGCGGCCTTGACGGCCTCGGCAACCGTGCGAACCTCGAGGCCCGCCTCCTCGGCCAGGGCCTTGCTCTTGGATCCCTCCGCGAGCCCGACGATCACGCTGACTCCGGACTCATGGAGGTTCAGGGCATGGGCGTGACCCTGGCTGCCATAGCCGATGATGGCGACGGTCTGGCCTTCGAGGGCGGCGGGGTCTGCGTCGTTGTCGTAGTACATGCGGGCGGTCATCGCTTGAGTGCCTCCTCAATGGATCCGGCACCGCGGGTCATGACGACCGCACCGGTTCGGACAAGCTCCTTGATTCCGTACGTCCGGACCAGGGCGACGAACGCATCGACCTCGGATTCCGTGCCGCTGACCTCCACGATGACCGACTCGGCCCCGAGGTCCACCACGCGGCCCTTGCTGAGCTCCACGACGCTGATCAGTTCGCCTCGATTGGCGTCCGTCGCGCGGATCTTCACGAGCGCGAGCTCGTGTTCCACCGTGGGTTCGGCGGTCACGTCCTGCACCTTCAGAACGTCGATCAGCCGATAGAGCTGCTTGGCGGCCTGCTCGACCGCGACGTCATCCCCGTGCAGGGTGATCGTCATCCGGGACAGGCCCTCCTGGTCGGTGTGGCTGACGGCGAGCGAATCGATGTTGAAGTTGCGCGCGCGCATGAGGCTGGACACCCGGTTCAGGACGCCCGGCTTGTCCAGCACGAGCGCAACGAGGCGGTGCATCTTCGTGGCACCGCTGCCGGGGAGCGCGCGCGGCGGCGGAGCCACGTGCGCCGGCGTCGATGGGTTGTCGCTCACTCCTCGGGCCCGCCCCATGTCTCGATGAGATCGGACAGGCCCTTTCCGGCCGGCATCATCGGGAAGACGTTCTGCTCCCCGGCGATCTCGAACCAGATCAGTGCCGGCCCGTCCACGGCCTGGGCGAAGCGGATCGCGTCGTCCACCTCGGCCGGGGTTGATGCCTTCACCGCCGGGACGCCGTAGGCCTCGGCGAGCTTGAGATAGTCCGGGCCCTGGAGATGCGCCGAGTGGTAGTTCCCGGCATAGATGATCTCCTGCCACTGCCGGATCATCCCGAGCTTCTTGTTGTCGAAGAGGGCGATCTTCACGGGGATCCGGTCCTGGACGAGGGTCATCAGTTCCTGGACCGTCATCTGGAACCCGCCATCGCCGGCGATCGCCCAGACCTCGCGCTCAGGCGCGCCGAGCGCGGCCCCCATCGCCGCCGGCATGGAGAAGCCCATGGTCCCCAGGCCACCCGAGCTCACATGCGTGTTCGGGTGACGGAATCCCGCGTAGCGGGCCAGCCACATCTGGTTCTGGCCGACGTCCGCGACGTAGATCGCCTCGTGGTCGCTCAACTCCCCGATCCGCTGCACGACGTAGTCCGCCGACAGCAAGCCATCTCGCCACGCGCCGGAGCCATGCCAGGACGTTGCCTCGGACTCGCGCTTCCACTCGGCTAGCTGGGTGAGGTAGTCGTGGCGTGCCTCGGCCGGCGTGGCCTCGACCATCGGCGCGAGCGCCTTCAGGACGCGCTTCGCGTCACCCACGATCGGCACCTCGACGGCGACGTTCTTGCCGATCTCGGCGGGATCGATGTCGACATGGATGATCCGGGCATACGGGGCGTACGTCCGGACGTTGCCGGTGACCCGGTCGTCGAAACGCATCCCGATCGCGATCAGGAGATCGGCCGACTGGATGGCTCGATTGACGTGCTTCCAGCCGTGCATGCCCATGAACCCATAGGCCAGCGGATGTTCCTCGTTCATCGCGCCGATGCCGAGCAGGGTCCAGGCGACGGGGATGCTGGTCTTCTCCGCAAACGCCAGGAGCTCGGCCTCGGCCCTGGCATGGAGGATCCCGTGGCCGGCCATGATCACCGGGCGCTTGGCCTGGGCGATCTCGGCCGCGGCCGTCTTGAGCTGGCGATAGTTCCCGTCCATGTTCGGCCGGAAGCCGGGCAGCCCGGCCATGACCTCCGCGTCGGACGGGTGCTCGGCCCGCGTTTCCTGCTGAAGCGCGTCCTTGGTGATGTCCACGTGAACGGGACCCGGACGACCGGTGCGGGCGATGTGGAACGCCTCGGCGAGAACCCGGGGCAGATCGTCGGCATTGCGCACGAGGTAGTTGTGCTTGGTCATCGGCAAGGTGATGCCGTTGATGTCGATCTCCTGGAAGGCGTCCTTCCCGATCAGCGCGCCGGGCACGTTACCGGTGATCGCGACCATCGGGATCGAGTCCAGCTGGGCCGTGGCAATGCCCGTGACGAGATTGGTGGCGCCGGGGCCCGAGGTACCCATGCAGACACCGACCTGGCCCGTCACACGGGCGTAGCCGTCCGCGGCGTGGGCGCCGCCCTGCTCGTGCCGAACAAGGATGTGGCGGAGCTCCGGATGATCCCCGAGGACGTCGTACAGCGGCAGGATGACGCCGCCCGGGTAGCTGAAGAACACATTCACGCCCTGGCGGAGGATCCCCTCACAGACCACGTCGGCGCCGATCCGTGCCCGTGGGGCGCGTTCCTTCGCGGTCGCGTCAACAGGAACTGACGCGCTCGAGGGTCCTTCCCGGAGCATCTCGCGCTGGGCCTTCTCCACGGCGACGGCGTGTTCGCTCCCGGCGCCAGGGACGTGGCTCCGGCGAGTGCGGGTCGTGCCTGCGGCCACGAGGCCGGGCGCCGGCGGACCGGGCGCCGGCGTACCGAGCGCCGGCGCACCCAGCGGCGGCGTACCGAGCGTCGCGTCCGTCGGCGTACCGAGCGTCGCGTCCCTCGGCGTCGCGTCCGTCGGGTCCGGACTCGGTGGTTTCGCCGAGCCTCCCTTCGTCATCGTCATTCGGTCGTGGCCCCTTCGTGGCCCGGTCTGGTTCGCCGGCTCCTGCTGCCGCCGACCCGTCCCGGAGAAATGACAAGACCCTCGCCACCCGGCGAGGGTCCCGTTGGTCTTCGGTGGTTGTTGCGCTACGAGCGCCCATCCCTCCGCGTTCCTCGGTTCTCCCGCCGGGAGCCGGTAATGAGGCCAAGGAGGCTCTCAATGCCGACCTGGAGCGAGCGAATAAGGGAGAGCAGGGATACCTCGAGCGAACTGTCATCGATCGGCACGTGCACGCGGCGACCATCGCTCGTCACGACGACGGCGACGCGGCGGCGATCCAGACCATTCGAGGTTCGCACGGTTCGCGCAGTCTACGTGGCGATCAGCCGATTGGCAACCACCTATGAGCGGCAGGTGAACGCCCGGGCTCGGGTCGGCTGGGGTCGGCTCCACCATTTGTCGGCTTCCCCGGCCTCCCCGGGCCGCTGTCCGGACTGCCAGTCCTGAATCTTGGCCCCGATGGCCGCCAAACGGACGGACTGTCCGGAACGGAGCGCCTTTGAGCCGCGCAACGGCGGTCGGGCGCCACGAATCGGACGGCTGGTCCTGATTCGCGCATCGGACGATGGATTTGCGGACTGACCGTCCGATCGCAGGCGCGCGGGGGGTCTGTCCCGCCGACGCGTCCAGTTAATCGGCAGTGGAGCGCTTGCTGGTCTACTCGTCAGGTGAGTTCATCAAGCCTCCAGCGAGCAGCCCGTCGCAGCGCCGAACACGCTCGGGCGTCCGCAGCCACCGACATCGCGCGCCTTCGTGCCGACGCAGGCCTGTCCCGTGCGGAGCTGTTCCGCGGATCCGACGTGGATTCCAGCTACCTGGCCCGGATCGAGAACGGGACGGCAACTCCGTCGCTCGAGACCTACGCACGCCTTGCCGCCGCGCTCGGGGCCGACCTCTCGGTCCGCCTGTACCCGAACACGGGCCCCACGATCCGCGATCGACATCAGGCGCCGATCCTCGAGGCGCTGCTCGCGGCGGTCCACCCCAGGTGGCACGCCTATCCCGAGATCGCGGTTCGGAGCCCGTCGCGCGGCTGGATCGATGTCGGACTGCACGATGCCCGCGGCCGGATTGTCGTCGCCACCGAGATCCAGTCGGAGCTTCGCCGGCTCGAGCAGCTGATCCGATGGTCCGCCGAGAAGGCCGCGTCGCTGCCATCGTGGGAAGGCTGGCCACACCTGGGCGAGGCGCCCGCGGTGTCGCAACTGCTGATCGTCCGAGACACGAGAACGACCCGCAGCATCGCCCGTGAGTTCCGGCGCACGCTCCAGGCTGCCTTTCCGGAACATCCGGACGATGCCCTCGCGTCGCTCACCGGCGTCGATCGGTGGCCCGGACCGGCGCTGCTCTGGGCAGCTGGGAGCACGGCGGGCCCGCGTGCGGTCAGGATCGTCGCGCGGACCTGAGACTACCCCCGTCGAGCGGCTCCGTACGTCGGAGGTGCTGCCAGAGGCACCGGTCCTGCAACGAAGTGCTTCAGGAGTCGCGGGTCGAAGTATGCGATGTTGACTGGAGGGCCTTGAAGCGCAACTCGCACTGGATCATGATTGACCCTGTGGTTCGACGCATCTCGAGCTCGACATTCGTCGGCCGGGTGACCGAGCTTGCCCAGTTGGAGGCCGGCCTGGATGCGGCCGAGCAGGGTGAGCCTGGTCTCGTGCTCCTGGGAGGCGAGGCCGGAATCGGCAAGACGCGCCTTTCCACCGAGCTTGCAGCTGTGGCCGCTGCGCGCGGAGCATTGGTGGTTCGCGGTCGCTGCCTCGAGGCGAAGGCCGCGAGCACGCCCTTTGCGCCGTTCGTCGAGATCCTGCGCGTACTCCTTCTCGGAGAGCGTCCAGGTGGCGCGGTGGAGTCGGTGCGGCCCGGGCGCGAGGTATTGGCCCGTCTGGTCCCCGAGATCGAACCGCAACCAGCACTCGAGCGCCGACCATCTGCCTCGGACGAGCGCCTCCCGCTGTTCTATGCCGTGCTCGAGCTCTTCGGGCGGACCGCACACGATCGGCCGCTGCTCGTCCTGGTCGAGGACCTCCACTGGGCGGATGCCTCGAGCCTGGACCTTCTCAGGTTCATCGCCGGAGAACTGGGGGAGGAGCGTCTCCTGATCCTCGGTACGTTCCGGACCGACGAGCTACACCGTCGGCATCCGCTCTTGCCGGCCCTGGGCGAGCTCGTCCGGCTGCCTCATGTCATGCGGCTCGACCTGCCGGCCTTCACCGAGCCAGAGGTGGCGGATCAGCTGACGGGCATCGCCGGCATCCGTCCCGGGGACGACGTCGTCCGGCGCGTCTTCGCCCGGTCCGATGGGAACCCGTTCTTCGTGGAGGAGCTCGCGGGCCTTGGCGCCGACAGCCGTCTGCCGACAACGCTCCGCGACGTTCTCGCCGCTCGGCTGGCGACCCTTTCCCCCGATGCGCGTGGCGTGGTGGCCGCCGCTGCCGCCATCGGGCGCGAGGCGACGCATGAGCTGATCGCCAGGATCGCCGCAGTGCCGGAAGAGGAGCTGCTGGGCGCACTGCGCGAGGCCGTAGACCACCACCTGCTTGTTCGGGCCGATCCTGGCGAGCCGGCCGGCTTCGCGTTCCGCCATGCGCTGATCCAGGAGCTGGCGTACGCGGAGCTGCTGCCGTCGGAGCGGATTGCCCTCCACCGGGCGATTGTCGCGGCGCTCCGCGACGCCGGTGGCTCGTCCGGGGAGATCGCTCACCACGCATGGCTCGGTCACGATCTGCCGACGTGCCTCGCCAAGTCCGTCGAGGCCGCCGATCATGCGATCGGGGCTCTCGCGTTCGCGGAGGCTCTCGCCCACCTCGAGCGTGCGCTGGAACTCTGGGGCCAGGTCGGCGGGCCGGAGGCGCTCGCCAGACGGGATCAGGCCTCCCTGTGGACGCTTGCCGCACGCTGCGCCGGGGCGCTCGGCCGATGGAGCCGAGCGGCCGACCTCGGCCGATCAGCCCTCGCCGAACTGGATCCGATAGAACGCCGGGATGAGCGGGTCGTCATGCTCCTCGAACTGTCCCGATGGGAGATGTTCGCCGTCGACGAGGTTGCGCGGGCGGCGGCGATCCTCGAGGCGGCCGAACTCGTCCCCGCGGATCCGCCGAGCGCGCTGCGAGCCCGTATCCTGATCGACCTCGCTTTCCTCGCGTCCCACAACGGCCGGGTCGACGAGGCGCGGCGCCTCGCGGAGGAGGCGATCGCGACTTCGCGGGCCATTAGTGCCCGGCCAGAAGAGGCCCGAGCCCTGGTCCGGCTGGCAGAGGTCATCAGCGGTGGCCTCATGCAGCCGGAAGCAGCGCAGCGAGCGCTGCTGGAGGCACAACGGATCGCGGTCGAGGTGGACGCCACGTCGGAGGACTTCGTGGGCCATCTCGTGTTCCTGCAGGCAGACTTCGCGTTGATGGAGGGCGCCTTCGCCCGGGCGGTCGAGATCGCGGATGCGGGCATGGCACGAGCCGCACGTGCGGGCACGTTCGGTGAGCGGTCCGGATTCCTGCGAATCATCAAGATCTCGGGACTCGCTTCTCTCGGACGCTGGGACGAAGCCGAGACGCTCGTGGGCGACGCAGGGCGAGACGCTGACGCGGGGACGGCTCGGCTGGCCGCTCAGAGCTTCGTCGAGGTCCTGGTCCGTCAGGGCCGGATTGCCGAGGCGGCCGCCGCCGTGCGCAAGACGGACATCGGATATGTCACGCCGCACGAGGGCTCGTTCATCCTGGAAACCCGGCTCCGCGTGGCGAACGGCGAGGGTCGCTGGGACGATGCGCGCGCCGCCGCCGATGAGGCGATCGGGCTGTTCGAAGATCCGGCGCGCGATTTCAATGTTCTTGGCATCCTCGAGCTCTCCGTCTGCGGCGAGGCCGACCGGGCCGAGCTCGCTCGCGGCCGGCGGCGGACGGTCGAGGCGGCGGACGCCCGGCGGGTCGGCCAGGCGCGCCTGCACCTGATGCGGCGCGGCGCGCACGAGGCCATTGGGCTGGGGGGTGCCGGACCCCTCATCGAAGCGGTGCTGGCCACGGCCGAAGCCGAGGGCAGCCGGCTCGAAGGCAGGTCGGACGCCGAGATGTGGGAAGAGGCCGCTCGTCGTCGCGAGGCGCTCTCGCAGCCGTGGGAGACCGCCTACGCCCGGTTCCGCCAGGCCGAAGCGATCCTCGCGACAAGGGGCCGCAAGCAAGAGGCGCTGCCCCTGCTGGGCGAGGCCCATCGGGTCGCCTCACAGCTCGGGGCACGGCCGCTCGTCGGTCAGATCGAGGCGCTCGTGCGCCGCGGCCGCATCCTGCTCGCCTCGGTGCCGCCACGCCGACTGGCCCGCCAGGCGACGACAGAGGAGGGGGTGGTCGTCATGCTCACAACACGGGAGTTGGAAGTCCTCTCCCTCGTCGCGGCCGGGCATACCAACCGCGAGATCGGCGAGGTGCTGTTCATCAGCGAGAAGACCGCTTCGGTCCACATCAGCAACGCCATGGACAAGCTTGGTGCCCTGAGCCGCTACGAGGCGGCGGCGATCGCGACGCGCATCGGCCTGCTCGAGGCAATGGTCGATGGGAGCGCCACGTCCTGAGGACGGATATCCCGCCAGAACTAAGGGTTCCCCCAATGCCAGCCGACCCGAGCTGAGCCACAGTCGAGGCCGAGCTCGACGGCAGCCTCGCGTCCCGAACGCACGCCGGCGAGTCGAAAGGCCTGGAGCTGGAGGTACCGATGATTGTCAGGAGCGTTGCGATCGCCATGCTCGCAATCTTGTCCATGCCGATGGCCGCGGCACACGCGGACGTCAGCAGCGATCCCGTCATCGAGTGGAACGCGATCATGGTGACCACGACGAGTGGTCAGAACCCATTCGCGCAGGCGCGACTCGCCGCAATCACGCAGCTCGCGGTGTTCGAGGCGGTCAATGCGGTCACCCACGACTACGAACCCTACCTGGGAACTGTCGCCGCGCCGGCTGGCGCATCGGCCGAGGCCGCGGCCGTGGCTGCGGCACATGCGGTCCTGGTGAACTACCTCCCGACCCAGGTCGACGCACTCGACGACTCGCGGGACGCGTCGCTGGCGTCGATCCCGGACGGCCAGTCCGAGCAGGACGGCGTCGCAGTCGGCGAGGCGGCAGCCGCCGCGATGATCGCCCTGCGCGCTGGTGACGGGTCCAGTCCGCCGCAGTTCTACCTGCCGACGACGTCGGACCCGGGCGAGTGGCAGACGACACCGACCTGCCCGGCGGCCGGCGGAATTCTGTTCCATTGGCAGAACGTGACGCCGTTCGGGGTGCGCAGCAACGACCAGTTCCGCGCAGCTCCGCCGCCCGCGCTGTCGAGCCCGGCATACGCGCGGGCGTACGATGAGGTGCTCACGGTCGGCGGGCTCGACAGCCTGGAGCGCCCTGCCGACCGGTCCGATATCGCGCGCCTCTACAACTCGCTCCTCGCGGTCGCCGTGTGGAACGGCGTTGGCCGGCGGCTCGCGGACGAGGAGCCGATGTCGCTCTCGGGGCATGCCCGCGCGTTCGCGCTGCTCAACATGGCCATCAATGACGGCCTGACGACCGTCATGGAGAGCAAGTACCACTACCTGTTCTGGCGGCCCGAGACAGCCATTCGCGCCGGTGACGAGGACGGCAACGACCGGACAGCCGCTGACGCTGCCTATGCACCGTTCATCCGGACGCCGTGCTTCCCCAGCTACCCGTCCGCGCATGCGGGTGGCAGCCACGCGGCTCGGGCTGTCCTGGCGCGCCTGTGGGGTGCGGGAGGTCACAGCATCGTGATCAGCACGCCGGCGCTGCCGGGGATCGAGGCCCACTACACGACGCTCAAGCAGATCACCTCCGACATCGATGACGCTCGCGTATACGGCGGTATTCACTTCCGCTTCGATCAGGACGCGGGCGGCACGCAGGGACGCCACGTGGGCCAGTACATCTTCGCCAACGACCTGCAACCGCTCGATCCGTAGCGGCATCGCGACCGCTGGATCTGCGTTCGATCTCCGGTCTGTGGTAATCGATCACCCCGCCCGTATGGGGGTTGCCCGACTCGCCGCCCGGCGCCTCGACGATGCCGTCGAGCGTGAGGAACTAAGGCTTTCCCCGATGCCATCCGACCCGCGCTGGCCGAAAGTGGCAGCTGAGCTCGTCGGCCAGTTCGCGTCCCAAACGCACGTCGGCGATGCCGAAAGGGAATGGATCCATGAGACTCCCGCGACTTCGCTCTCTCGTCGTGCTCGTCGCGCTGGTTGGCGCCCTGCTACCCGGTGTCGCACCGATCGCCGCCGCCTCGACGGGCGCGGACCTGAATGCCGCCGCTGTGCAGGAGCGATGCACCAGGGGCGACGCTGAAGCGCTCTTCCAAGTGTCGCCACTTCCGGCTCAGGTCATGCGCCCGCGCGGTCAGGACCATCCCGGTCTGCTCGAGGCATATTCGAATTGCCAGTACCGGGTCTTCCGCGATGGTGCGACGGTTACGTTCTGTGAGGATGACTTCATCGTCGGCGGGATCGTCGCCTACTGGGACTACAAGGTCGACGGCATCTCGCGCGCAGAGGCCATTGGCATCTTGGAGACCGCGGTAGACCGGGTCTGGCTGGACGGGGTCGAGCAGACCCTCAGGGTGACCGCGTACAAGGACCTCAACAGCGTCAACCTCGGTGTGATCGTGTACCAGGTCCGCGCCTTCGTAACGCAGCTCCAGCCGGGCGACTACGTCAGCACCTGGGTCGCGACGTATCCGGACGGTCCCGATGACACGGCGACGGTCTACCTCCACATCCTGCCGCGCGAGCTCTGCGCGTAGGCCTTCAACGGGAGGGGTGGACTCCGCCGGCGTCCGATTGCGCCGTCGCTCTCGGGCGACGGCGCACCCCTGTCGGCGCATCCCTGTCGGCGCATCCCTGTCGGCGCATCCCGGTGCCTGCTGGTACCCTTCCGGCCCATGTTGGCGTACCCGCCCCGCACGCTCGTCGAGAAGATCTGGGACGACCATGTCGTCGCGGCTGACGAGGGCGCGCCCAACATCCTGGCGGTGGACCTGCACCTCGTCCACGAGGTCACGAGCCCGCAGGCGTTCACGGGACTCCGCCAGCGCGGCCTCAGGGTGCGCCATCCAGAACGCACGGTGGCGACGGCGGACCACTCCGTCCCCACAACGCCGCGCGGCCTCCCCTTTCTCGATCCCATGGCCGCGGCCCAGGTTCAGCAGCTGGATACGAACTGCCGCGAGTTCGGGATCCCGCTCCACGGAATCGGCAGCCCAAGCCAGGGAATCGTCCATGTCATCGGTCCGCAGCTCGGCCTGACCCAGCCAGGCATGACGATCGTGTGCGGCGACTCCCACACCAGCACCCACGGGGCGTTCGGGGCCCTCGCGTTCGGGATCGGGACCTCCGAGGTGGAGATGGTCCTCGCGACCCAGACCCTCCTCCAGCGCAAGCCGAAGACCTACGAGGTCCGGGTGGATGGAACCCTCGCGGCGGGGGTGAGCGCCAAGGACATCATCCTCGCCCTCATCGCGCGGATCGGGATCGCGGGCGGGACCGGCCACGTGTTCGAGTATCGCGGCGAGGCCATCCGGGCCATGACGATGGAACAGCGGATGACCATCTGCAACATGAGCATCGAGGGCGGCGCGAGGGCCGGTCTGATTGCCCCGGATGACACGACGTTCGAGTATCTGCGCGGTCGCGCGCACGCGCCGCACGGGCCCGCCTGGGACGAGGCCGTGGCTCGCTGGCGGACCCTCCCCACCGACGAGGGCGCGACCTACGACAAATCGATCGTGATCGACGCCTCGGCCCTCGAGCCCATGGTCACCTACGGCACGAACCCCGGCATGGGCATCCCGATCAGCGGGCGCGTCCCGGATCCGGCCGCCGCGGCGGACCCGGCTCAGCGACGCGCCCTTGAACGCGCCCTCGAGTACATGAACCTGACGCCCGGCCAGACGATCCTCGGGCAACCCGTGGACGTCGTGTTCATCGGGAGCTGCACGAACGGCCGGATCAGCGACCTCCGTCTGGCCGCCGCGGCCCTCAGGGGCCGCCAGGTCGCGCCGAACGTCAGGATGATGATCGTGCCCGGGTCGGACGAAGTGAAGCGCGAGGCCGAGGCCGAGGGACTCCACGAGATCTTCCGCGCCGCCGGCGCCGACTGGCGCGAGGCCGGCTGCTCGATGTGCATCGCGATGAACGGCGATCAGCTGTCGCCCGGTCAGTACGCGGTCAGTACGTCCAACCGCAACTTTGAGGGGCGGCAGGGCAAGGGCGGCCGGACGTTCCTCGCCTCGCCGCTGACGGCGGCCGCATCGGCCATCGCCGGCATGGTCGCCGACCCGCGACTCCTTCCGGGCATAGAATCCGCAGGCGGAATCGGGGGGCGCTGATCATGGCCGAGCCGTTCCGCGGCTTCAGCTCCAAGGTGGTCCCGCTCCCCGCTGAGAACGTGGACACGGACCAGTGTGTCCCTGCGCGCTTCCTGAAGATCACCGACAAGGCCGGCCTGGCCGACGTCCTCTTCCGGGACTGGCGCTTCAACGAGGACGGCTCGCTCAAGGACCCGCCGTTCATTCTCGATCAGCCGGGGATGGCCGGCCGGAACATCCTCCTCGTCGGCGACAACTTCGGGACGGGCTCGTCTCGCGAGCATGCGCCATGGGCCATGGCCGCCTGGGGAATCCGGGCGGTGATCTCGACCAGCTTTGCCGACATCTTCCGGAGTAACGCCCTCAAGAACGGGGTGCTGCCGATTGCCGTCGATCCAGAGACCCACGCCCACGTCTTTGCCCTTATCGACGACGATCCCGACTCGGAGCTCACGATCGACCTGGCCGAGCAGGGAATCCTCCTCCCCGACGGCACGACGATCGACTTTGACGTCGACACCTTTGCAAAGCTGATGCTCATGCGCGGCACCGACGAGATGGGCTACCTCCTGGACAAGCTCCCCGCCATCGATGCCTGGGACGCCTCGCACGCCGGCCGCGTGGACACCCGACCCGAGGGCGCCCACCCCGGCTGACGACCGGGACCACCTGGAGGAACGTGTCCTACGGTGCGCTAACGACCAGCGTTCCGGCCATGCCGGCCTCGGCGTGCCCAGGGATCGAGCACAGGATCTCGTAGGTACCCGGTGCATCAATCACGAAGCGGAGCTTCGCGGTCTGCCCGGGCCGCGCGGGGACGTCCACGTTGGCGATGCCGTCAACCATCCAGTCGTGGACGACCGGGTCGTCATTGGTGAACGTGACGACGACCCATTCGCCGGCCTCCAGGGTCAGATCGGGCGGCGAGAAGCGGAACGATGACGCCGCGATCGCGATCTGTCGGCTGCCCGCATCCAGCGCACGATCGGCTGCGAGCACCCCTCCGGCGACCGCCAGGGCGATGGCCGCCACGACGACCAGGAACGCCCCGTCGCGAACGAGCCCAAGCGGCCCGCGCCGCAGCGCGCGAACTCGCCCGGGGCGCACGTCGACGGTCCGCAGGCGCAGAGAGTTGGAGACCACGGACACGGACGAGAGGGCCATCGCCCCGGCGGCAAGGGCAGGGTTCAGCGTGACCCCGAATGCTGGATAGAGCACACCCATCGCCACGGGAATGAGCAGCACGTTGTAGGCGAACGCCCAGAACAGGTTCTGGCGGACGACCCGAATCGTGGTCCGGGACAGCCCGATCGCCGAGGCCACGAGCCGCGGATCCCCCCCGACGAGGGTGACGTCGGACGCCTCGATTGCGACGTCCGCTCCGGTCCCGATCGCGATGCCGATGTCGGCACGGGCCAGGGCGGGCGCGTCGTTGATGCCGTCACCGACCATCGCCACCTTCCGGCCCTCGCCCTGGAGCCGCTCGATCATCGCGTCCTTGTCCGCCGGCAGGACCTCCGCGATGACGCGGTCCATCGGGATCCCGACCTGGCGCGCCACCGAGTCGGCCGTGAGCCGGCCGTCGCCGGTGAGCAACCACACGTCAAGGTCCATCGCGCGCAGCAGGCGGATCGCCTCCCCGGACTCCGCCTTGACCGGGTCCGTGATCGCGAACAGGCCCCCGAGCGCACCGTCGACGGCGACCCAGGCCAGCGTAGAGCCCTGCGAGGCCGACGCCTCGGCCGCATCCGCCAGGGATGACGTATCCACCCCGAGCTCGGCGATCAGCCGGCCGCTGCCGATCGTGACCTCGTGGCCGTCCACGCGACCGCGCACCCCTCGACCCGCCAGTGCCTCGAACTTCTCGACGGGCAGGAACCCGAGTTCCTGCTCGCGGGCTCGTCGGACGATCGCCTCGCCAAGCGGGTGCTCGCTGCCGACCTCGAGCGAGGCCGCCAGGTCAAGCAGCCGCGCCGGATCAAGCCCGCCTGCCGGGATAACGGCCGCGACCGCCGGACGCCCCAGCGTCAGCGTCCCGGTCTTGTCGAGGACGACGGTGTCCACGCGGCCGGCGGCCTCCAGCGCCTCGCCCCCGCGGATGAGAATCCCGACCTCGGCACCCTTGCCCGTTCCAACCATGATCGCGGTCGGCGTGGCCAGACCCATCGCGCACGGGCAGGCGATGATCACGACGCCGATGAACGCGGTCAGCGCCAGCGTGACCCGCGGCTCGGGACCGCCGATGAACCAGACGACGAACGTCAGGGCTGCCACCACGAGCACGACCGGCACGAACGTCTCGCTGATCCGGTCGGCCAGCTTCTGGATCGGGGCCTTGGATCCCTGCGCCCGCTGGACGAGGTCGACGATGCGGGCCAGCGCGGTGTCGCGGCCGACGTGGACGGCACGCATCACGAAGGAACCGGAGGTGTTGATCGTCGCCCCGATGACCTCGTCGCCGATCGACTTCGTGACCGGGATCGGTTCACCCGTGAGCATCGACTCGTCGACCGCGGAGGATCCCTCGGCGACGACGCCATCTACCGGGACGCGATCTCCCGGGCGCACTCGCAGCAGGTCGCCCGGGATCACGAGGGCGAGCTCGATGTCCTCTTCAACCCCGTCGCGAATCCGGCGTGCCGTGGTCGCCTGCAACCCGATCAGGCGGCGGATCGCACCGGTCGTACGGCCCTTGGCCCGGGATTCGAGCCATCGGCCCAGCAGGATCAGCCCGATGATGATGGCGGACGAGTCGAAATACGTCTCGGCATGCAGACCGGCGAGATGGACGACCTCGGGATACATGGTCACGAAGACCGAGTAGACCCAGGCGGCGCTCGTGCCGACGGCGACCAACGTGTCCATCGTCGCGCCGCCGTGGCGGCCGGCCCGCCAGGCCGCCCGGTAGAAACGGCCGCCCGCCCAGAACTGGATGAACGTGGCCGGCCACAGGATCAGCTTGTTGAGGTCCTCCATCGCGATCACCGTCTGGGGCGTGAACATCAGGACCATGAACACGAGCGCCGACCCGATCGCGACCCCGGCCTGCAGGAGCGTCTGGCGCTGGAGTCGTTCCCGGTCGAGATCGTCGGCGGTCACCTCGTCGGCCAGCGAGGCGGCAGTGACCTCGGATCCCGGGGCGGCGGTCATCTCCGGCTTGACCTCGTAGCCGGCGGCGAGCACGGCCGCAACGGCTTCGTCACGGCCGGCAATCGCCGGATTCAGACGCACCGTGGCCCGCTCCGTGGCGAGATTGACGCTGGCGTCCTCGACGCCGGGCGTCTTCTTGAGGAAACGCTCGATCCGATTGACGCACGACGCGCAGGTCATCCCCTCGATCGGGAGGACGATCTCGATCGGGAGCAGGCGCGGATCGGTGGGGCTGGAAGTGGTCACGAGGTCACGTGGTCTGTCGCGTTCTGCCGAGGCAGCGCCGGCTACATCGAGGGTGCGTAGGACGGATCGAGGAATCGGCCCGGGTCGTCGCCGAACTCGAGCTTGCAGCCACGGCCGCAGAAGTAGTAGGTCATGCCTTCGTGCTCGGCGACCAGCTCGCGAGCCGCGGCCCCCACCTTGTCGACGGTCATCCCGCAGACCGGATCGTAAGCGGCGTCGTCTCCCAGGGGAGCGTGGTGGCCGTGGCCGCCGGGGGCCATGTTCAGGTGCTTGTCCATGTCGATCCTCCGCTGGATGGGTGAGGCCGGCTCCGGACCGTCGCCCGGATGTCAGATACTCCATGGGAGTATAGCAAACGGCGCAAGCGCCACTGTGCGACGATCCCGGGCATGAACGTCGTTGATGTGATGGCCGTGGGCTTGCTCGTCCTCTCGGTCATCCTCGGACTCCGGTCCGGCGCGCTTCCACAGCTCGGCGGGCTCGTCGGCGCGGGCGCCGGTGCCGTCGGCGCGGTCGCGGCGATCCCGATTGCGCTCACCTACGTCGAGAACCTCGGGGCGGAGCTGCGCGTCGCGGTTGTGCTCGGCGTCCTCTTCGCGTTCATCGGCCTTGGCGAGATGCTCGGGGCGCGCCTCGGCCGAGCGGGCTCGGGCATGCTCGGCGATGGGATCCTTGGCGCGCTCGATCGAGTGGCGGGCGGGGTCGTCGGCGCCGGACAGGCCGTGCTCATCGTGTGGCTGCTCGGCGGGATCCTGACAACCGGACTGCTGCCGTCGCTCGGTCGAGACGCCCAGACATCGGTCGCGGTCCGGACCCTCGACGTCGTCCTGCCGCCGCCGACGGAACTGGTGCTGGGGCTCGGCCGGGCGCTCGATGGATCGGGCCTGCCCGATGTGTTCCTCGGCCTTGAGCGCCTCCCGGCCGAGCCGGTCACGATGCCCGACAACCCGCTCGTCCAGCGGCTCGGCCAACGCGCCCTCGCCTCGGTCCCCCGGATCGAGGCAGATGCCTGCGACTATCGCTCCACCGGAACCGGGGTCGTGGTCAAGGCCGGTTACGTGGTCACGAATGCCCATGTCGTGGCCGGAGCCCGAACAGTCCGCATCGTCACGACCGCCGGTTCACTCAAGGCAACGGTCGTGGTCCTGGACACCGAGCTGGATGTCGCCGTGCTCTACGTTCCCGGCCTGCAGGCGGCACCGCTCTTCTTTGCCGGAACCGATCCCCAGCGCGGCGCAACGGGGGCCACGATCGGTTACCCGAACGGTGGCGGCGCCGTGGTGGAGCCGGCGGCCGTCACCGCGACCTACGTCGCAGAGGGGCTCGACGTGTATGGCGAAACCCGGGTCAAACGGGCGATCATCGAGCTCCGGGCCGTGGTCGAGTCGGGCGACAGCGGCGGGCCACTGCTCCTCGCCGATGGCACGGTTGGTGGGCTCGTCTTCGCCGAATCGCGGACGGACCCGGCGGTCGGCTATGCGCTGTCCCCAACGGACGTTGCCCTGTCGGTCACGCCCGGCCTCGGACGCACGACGTCGGTCCCGACCGGGCCGTGCATTCATTGAGCGGGTACCATCCCGAAGTGACCGTCCCCACCCTCCCCGCGGCCGAAACGGCCGGCGCCTCGGATCTCCGCGCCCTGGCGGACGGGTTCTGGGAGTCGTTCCTGGCCGCACATCCCGGGTTCGCCACGATCATCGGCGACCGGCGCTACGACGACCGCCTGGACGACCTCTCGCCGGACGGACGCGCGGCCTGGGCCGGGATCCTTGAAGCGACTGTGCAGGGGGCGCGAGCGATCGACCCGAGCCACCTCGGGCCGCGTGATCGCACGACCCGATTGATGTTGATCGAGGAGGCGTCCGGACAGCTCGGTGCCCTCCGGACCGGCGTGGACGAGTGGTCGCTCAACCCCATCGACGGACCCCAGACATGGATCGTCGAGATGGTCGACTACCAGCCGATTGCGACCGTCGAGGAAGGTCGGCGCCTCGTGGCCCGCGTCGGCGCCGTCGGTCGGCTCATCGATCAGGTCATCGAGCGCCTGCACAGCGGCCTTGCCCGGGGCTGCGTCGCCAGCGTGGCCCCGGTCGAGAGCGTTCTGGACGAGGTCCGGCTGCTGACGGCGATGCCGGCGAGCACCTGGCACCTCGCGAAGCCGGCCGCCGAGACGCACGACGATTGGCCCGAGCCGGACCTGGCCCGGTTCCGAACCGATCTCATCGGGGCGATCGACGCCATCGTCATTCCAGCGTTCCGGCGCTTCGGCGACATCATCGAGCAGGAGATCCTGCCGGTCGCGAGGCCGTCGACCATGCCCGGGCTGGTCCACGTGCCCGGCGGGGCGGCCGTGTACCGGGCACTCGTCCTGGCCCATACCACCCTCGACATCGACCCGCACGAGGCGCACGCCATTGGGCTTCGCGAGATCGGCCGGATCGACGAAGCCTTCGCCGATCTCGGTGCTCGGGTCCTCGGGGTCCACGGGCTGGCTGCCACGCTGAGCGCCCTGCGGACGAACCCGGCCCTCAGATTCGCCGACGCGGACGAGGTCATCGACAAGGCGCGCCGTTCGGTCGTGGCTGCACAGGCCGCCACCCCGGCCTGGTTCGGACGCCTGCCGATCGCGGCCTGCGAGGTCGTTCCGATCCCGGCCGAATCGGCCCCCCATCAGACGCTCGCCTACTACTCATGGCCGGCCCTGGACGGCTCCCGGCCCGGTCGATTTCACATCAACCTGCACGCGCCGGAGACGCGGGCGCGCTACGAGGCCGAGGCGCTGGCATTTCACGAGGCCGTGCCGGGCCACCATCTCCAGCTCGCGATCGCGGAGGAACTCGAGGGCCTGCCGGCGTTCCAGCGCGTCCTGGGGTCGACCGCGTTCGCCGAGGGCTGGGGGCTCTACAGCGAACGCCTCGCCGACGAGATGGGCCTCTATTCATCCGACATGGATCGATTCGGAATCCTGTCGTTCGATGCCTGGCGGGCCTGTCGGCTGGTCGTGGATACCGGGATGCACGCGCTCGGCTGGACGCGGGATGCTGCGATCTCCTTCATGCGCGATCACACCGCGCTGGACGAGGGCAACATCGCGAACGAGGTCGACCGGTACATCGCCTGGCCTGGCCAGGCGCTCGCCTACAAGCTCGGGCAGCTCGAAATCCTTCGTTTGCGAGCACACGCGACGGCCGTCCTCGGGCCCCGATTCGACATCCGGGCCTTCCACGACGTCGTCCTCGGTTCCGGGGCGGTCGGCCTGGTCACCCTCGCCGGGCTGGTCGAGGCCTGGATCGCCGAGCAGTCAAGCGCCGGACAATCCCGCGACTAGCTGTACTTCCCACACACGTTGTTGACAGACGCCCTGGCCGCGCGCCGCGCCCTGTGCGGATTGGGCGTCGGCCGCCGTGATCGATCTGGTTCATCAAGATCGCTGTGGTCGAG
>JBKKBB010000141.1:0-3994 GCA_046714395.1 Candidatus Limnocylindrales bacterium
AGTACACTGCCTCGTGCCGTGCTAGGCGGGGAACTAGCGGTGCCCTGTACCTGCAATCCGCTCCAGCAGGGCTGAATTCCCCTTCGAGGCCCCTGCGCGCGGAGGCCGCCAACCCAGACGACGTTGAGGACCGGGTCCCGCGCAGCGGCGACTCGCGAACCGTGTCAGGTCCGGAAGGAAGCAGCACTCAGCGATCATCGCCGGGTGCCGCGGAACGGCCTGGTCCGAGCCGTCTTCGATGGTGGGCCCGGGCGCGGCTCGGTCGACAGGGGGTGCACGGCATACTGACTGGACCTGCCATCGGCCCCCGGGGAGCGTCGTGACCAAGAGCGCCTCGAGCCCGTCTGACCCCGCCGCGATCGTCGCGGCCGCGCCGCACCAGGCGATCTATCGTCGTTGGCGCGCCCAAACCTTCGGACAGATCGTCGGACAGACGGCGGTGGTCCAGACGCTCCAGAACGCCGTTCGCACGGGTCGTGTCTCGCACGCGATCCTGTTCGTCGGCCCACGCGGGACCGGCAAGACGTCGCTGGCTCGGATCCTCGCCAAGGCGATCAACTGCACCGATCTGAGAGACGGCGACCCGTGCGACGCGTGCCCCTCGTGCGTTGCCATCCGCGAAGGGCGGGCACTCGATCTCATCGAGATCGACGCCGCGTCCAATCGAGGCATCGATGCCATTCGCGAGCTCCGGGAACGGATCAACTACGCGCCGACGGACCTGAAGCGGAAGGTCTACATCCTCGATGAGGCGCACCAGATCACCAGGGATGCCTGGAATGCCCTTCTCAAATCGCTCGAGGAGCCGCCCGACTTCGTCGTGTTCATGTTCGCTTCGACCCACCCGCAGGACTTCCCGCCGGCCGTCCTCTCGCGGCTTCAGCGGTTCGACGTCCGCCGCCTCTCGACTGACGAGATCGAGGGCAAACTCGCCCGGATCCTTGCCGGGGACGGACGCGAGGCCGACCCGGCGGCCCTCCACCTCATCGCGCGGCTCGCCGCGGGCGGAATGCGGGATGCGGAGTCGATGCTGGACCAGCTGCTCGCCTCGGGTGGCGAACGCCTGGATGAGGCAACGGTCCGGGATCTGCTCGGCCTTGCCCCCGCCGATGTCATCGATGCGTTCGTCACCTGCCTGATCGATGGCGACGTGGCCGCAGGCCTGCGTCTCCTCGACGGGCTGGAGGAGCGCGGTCGCGACCTGCGGGCGTTTCTTGAGCAAGTGGTCGAGGGCGTGCGCGCCGGCCTGGTCGGCCGAACCGTCGGCGCACAATCAGAACACCCAAACGCGCGGGCCATGGCGGATCTCGTCCGGGTGGCCCGTCGCCTTGGGGCAATCGACCCGAATCGGGCCGGGATCGGAGGCCTGCGTCTCCAGCTCGAGCTGGCCCTGTTTCCACTCGAGGACGCGGGCGCTCCGGGGCTCGACGCTCCCGGCCCCGGCGTTGCGCCGAACCGCGCGCGCTCGCGCGCGAGTGTGCCGAATGCCGGCGTCTCCGAGCCGCCATCGTCGCCGGCGCCCGTCGCGGTACCTCCGGCCAGGTCCGCCGGACGCCCGGTGCCAGGAACAGGCGCTGAGCCTCCCGCGCGGGCGGTGGCCCCGGATGCCGTCGCCCCACGACCGGGGCCAAGATCTCCTGGGTCCGACGCGACGACGGATGCCGCCCCGGCTGTCGTGAACCAAGGGCACGCCGTCGCCCGGCCGGCTCCACCGGCCCTGGTGCAGAACGCGCCGCCCGGTTCGGAGATCGACACCCTCCGGCAGCGTTGGCCAGAGGTCGTCTCGAGGGTGAGCGCACATCCCCCGACCAAGCCGCTGATCGCGGTCTGTCGGCCGATGAGCGTCGAGGACGGCATCGTCACCCTCGGTTTTCCCGAGGATCAGGGGTTCCTGCGCGACGTCGCCGAGCGCCGACGGTCGATTCTCGAGGCAGGGATTGGCGCCGTGCTCGGGCATCCTGTCGCGGTGCGCTGCGTCGCCACCAACCTGGATCTGCTGCCGGACCTTCCGGCCGATGCCGAGGCGGCCTTCGTACTGGCCGAGGCCCGCCGGATCTTCGGAGCCGATGAGACCGACGCGGCAGAGGTCAGCTGACCGGCGATGAACGCCGCCCACTTCGTCGCATACGGGTAGTTCGTCGCTGACCGGGCCGCCGCAGCACGGCCCGCGGCCATCCGCCAGACTGCGCATATCAGCAGCAGCAGCGGAGCTCGATCAATGGGTATGGCGAACCTTCAGCGCATGGCAATGCAGATGCAGCAGGACATGGCTCGGATTCAGGACGAGCTGGCCGTGACCGAGGTGGACGGCTCGTCCGGCGGCGGTGCCGTTCGTGCCGTGGTTACCGGAAAGCAGGAGCTGCGCTCGCTGACCATCGATCCGGGGGCCGTGGATCCGGACGATGTCGAGATGCTCCAGGACCTGGTGGTCGCCGCCGTCAACGACGCCCTCGACGCGTCCCGGAAGCTCGCCGAGCAACGGATGGGTGCGCTGACCGGTGGCCTGGGTGCCGGCCTCGGCGGCCTCCTCGGGCGCTGACACTCGGTGGCAACTCCCCTCATTGAGCCCGTCGCCCGCCTCATCGAGGCGTTCAACAGGCTGCCCGGAATCGGGCCGAAGACCGCGCAGCGCCTGACCTATCACCTGCTCCGCGCGCCCGACGCCGAGGCCAGGGTTCTGGCCGGCGCCCTGATCGCCGTTCGTGAGCAGGTCGTGTTCTGCGAGGTCTGCTTCAACATCAGCGACGCGCCGCGCTGCCCGATCTGTCGCGACGGTGGCCGGGATGCGCTCCGGATGTGCATCGTCGAGGAACCGCTCGACGTGCTTGCCATCGAACGGACCGGCGAGTTCCGCGGGACCTACCACGTTCTCCATGGCGCGATCTCTCCGATCGATGGTGTCGGCCCGGACCGCCTCAAGATCAGGGAGCTCCTGGCGCGTGTTGACGCGGCCACGGCTGAGGGCAGGCCGTTCCTCGAAGTCATCATCGCAACGAACCCGACGCTGGAAGGCGAGGCGACCGCGATGTATCTCGATGAGCGCCTCCGGGACAGCGTCGGCACCGTCACCCGGATCGCCCGCGGCATCCCGGTCGGCGGGGACCTCGAGTACGCGGACGAGATCACGCTCATCCGAGCCCTCCAGGGCCGGCGGGCGATCGGGGAGCGCCTGGCATGAAGGAACTCCTCGCCGAGATCGCGCTGCGATTCATCAAGCCCGCGGCCGCTGGCCTGATCGGCCTGCTCATCTACCTCGCGGCGACCGGCCTGTTCGGGGCGACACCGAGCGTCGAACTGGGCCTCCTGGCATGGCTGTCGGGAGCGGCTGCGATCCTGCTCGTGGAGTCCGGCCCGATCTGATTCGGGCCGATCGGACCTGGACCTCCAGGCTGATTGACAGTCTTTCCGGTGGCTCCTACCATTCGCGGCCGTTGCCTCGGAGAGGCGATGTCGGTCCCGGCCAACAGCCCGGAACCGGCGGATCCATGGGTTTGACGCCCCGGCCGCAAAGCCTCATCATCAGGCGTCTGCGCCGGTCGCCGTCGCGCCTCGGTGCCGCACCTTGACAACTGAAGAGTGGCAGGAAAATCCGGAACAATAAACGGATGTGCGAGCGGTCGAACCCTCGGATCAAGTCGCAGCCGCAAGGTTGCGCATTTTTCGGAGAGTTTGATCCTGGCTCAGGATAAACGCTGGCGGCGTGCATGAGACATGCAAGTCGAACGGACGGTCGGGGCTTGCCTTGACCGTTAGTGGCGGACGGCTGAGTAACGCGTGGGTGACCTGCCCCGAAGTGGGGAATAACTGCCCGAAAGGGTGGCTAATACCGCATGCGCCGGTGCGTTCATTCGCACCAGCAAAGCCGCAAGGCGCTTCGGGAGGGGCCTGCGTCCGATTAGCTCGTTGGTGGGGTAACGGCTCACCAAGGCGACGATCGGTAGGTGGTCTGAGAGGACGATCACCCAGACTGGGACTGAGACACGGCCCAGACTCC
>JBKKBB010000142.1:0-2579 GCA_046714395.1 Candidatus Limnocylindrales bacterium
CGGGGAGCACTATCCGGGTTCGGGCGGGGGTCGAGCCCGCCCGAGCACCCCACGAGCGGAGGCCGTGGCAGCGGCCACGCACGAAACCCACGCCCCGATCGAGGAATCTGATGGATCTGGGGATCTCGCCGCTGCCATCCGCGGCCGGCGACCCGCAGAGTGCTCCGGGCGTGGTCACAAGCCAGGATTACTGGGGGTGGGCACAGGGAATGGGATGCTTCCGGTTCAAGGCGCGGGGATCACCGCCCGTTGGTCTGAGCAAGTACGGGCGATGTAATCCAGCACGTCGCGTTCTCGGGAGTCGATGGCGAGGCTCCAGCGCGTCTTGATCGCGAGCCAGTCCGCGACGTAGGCGCATCTCACGGCGCTCAACGGTGGCATCCATTCGGCAGGGTCGGCAGCCGACTTCGCGCGATTGGAGCTCGCCGAAACGGCGATGAGGCTCCACGGGATGCCGAGGTCGTTGGCGAAACGCATCCGCCGATCCGGCGTCCAGGCCGAGGCGCCGGAGTCCCACGCCTCCGCAAGCGGCACCACGTGATCGACGTCGAAGGTGCTCGAGTTCGTCGTCTCGAGGCTGTCGTAGGCGCTGTGCCAGCGCCCGCCGGTGAGATGGCAGTTGGCCGTCACGCTTGGAGCCACGATGGCCTCCTCGATCAGCACTTCCCTTCGGGTGTCGCAGCCATCGCCATCGGCGTCGATCCAGTGGTCAAACAGGGAGCGCTTGTAGCCGGTCCGATCCTCCGCGCGAACCGCAAGAAGGTCGAGGAGTCTGCTCAGCGCGAGCACGGTCCCGGGGGCAACCGTCGCCGTCGGTGCGGCCGGCGCAGCACTTGGCGCGGCCGGCGCAGCACTTGGCGCGGCCGGCGCAGCACTTGGCGCGGCCGGCGCAGCATTTGGCGCGGGGGATGCGGCTGGCGGTGACGAGGACACGCCCACTGAACCGTCCCGCGGCCGCGAGACGGCCCCGAGAATCGCCAGCACGACGATCAGGAGGACCGCAGCGAAGACCAGCCATCGGATCCGGTTCACGGGCGCCAAGGATGCATGAGACGCACCGGTCCCGCGTCGGGAGTTGCGCCCGGCCGTGCGGCGGAAATAGGCCCGGCTCGCGGTACGATGTGGCGACCGCACCCATCGTCCGAACGGAGCTCAGCCACGGAGTCGAAGTGACCCTCGCCGCCATCAAGCCCCATCCCATCTACCTCGCCGGCCGGTGGGTGGAGTCAGATGACCCGCTCCTCGTCGCAAACCCGGCCGACTCCGCCAACCCGGCCGGCTCCACGTTCAACGCCACGCCCGAGCAGTACGAGGAGGCCGTCACGGCGGCCGTCCGGGCCTTCGAGGTCACAAGGACCCTGCCCGCCTACGAGCGCGGCCGCATCCTCCGTGAGATCAGCGCCGGGGTCAAGGCGCGTCGCGAGGAGCTGGGTCATCTGATCATGCTCGAGGCGGGCAAGCCCATCCGCGACGCGCTCGTGGAGGTGGACCGCGCCGTCCTCACGTTCCGGCTCGGCGCCGAAGAGGCAGAGCGGATGGTGGGCGAGGTCATCCCGCTGGATCTCATGGCCAGCAGCAAGGGCCGGGTCGGGATCACGCGGCGCTTCCCCGCCGGTCCCGTCGCGGCGATCAGCCCATTCAACTTCCCGCTCAACCTCGCGGCCCACAAGCTGGCGCCGGCGATCGCCGCCGGGTGCTCGGTGGTCCTGAAGCCGCCGTCCAGGGATCCGCTCACGATGCTCACGGTCGGCGAGATCGTCCACGCCGCCGGCGTGCCCGAGGGCGCGGTGAGCATCCTGCCGATGACGCGCGAGATCGGGGACCGGATGGTGGCCGACGATCGGTTCAAGGTCCTGTCGTTCACCGGCAGCCCATCTGTGGGCTGGCGCATGAAAGAGCGGGCCGGCAAGAAGAAGGTCGTCCTGGAACTGGGTGGCAATGCCGGCGTCATCGTGGACCGGACCGCGGACCTCGACTGGGCCGTGAAGCGGATCCTCATCGGCGCGTTCGCATATGCCGGGCAGGTCTGCATCAGCGTCCAGAGGATGTACATCCATGAGGACGTGCGCGAGGCCTTCATGTCGAAGTTCCTGGCCGGGGTCGCGGCGCTCAAGCTCGGCGATCCGGCAGACTCGACGACGGACCTCGGGCCGATGGTCGACGAAGCCGCCGCGTCGCGGACCCAGCGTTGGGTGGACGAGGCTGTTGCGCTTGGCGCCCGCGTCCTGGCCGGCGGCCGCGCGGACGGGACGTTCTTCCCGCCGACGGTCCTCGAGAACGTGCCGCTTACGGCACAGGTCTGCAGCAACGAGGCGTTCGCGCCGGTCGTCGTCGTGTTCGGGTTCACCGACTTCGGTGACGCGATCCGCCAGGTCAACAACAGCTTCTTCGGGCTCCAGACCGGCGTCTTCACGAACGATCTTGCCCATGCCTGGCGGGCCTTCGGTGAGCTCGAAGTCGGCGGGGTCATCGTCAACGACGTGCCCACCTATCGGATCGACCACATGCCGTACGGCGGCGTGAAAGACTCGGGCCTCGGTCGGGAGGGCCTGCGCTGGGCCATCGAGGACATGACCGAG
>JBKKBB010000143.1:0-31796 GCA_046714395.1 Candidatus Limnocylindrales bacterium
CCGCCCAGCGTTCAAAGGGCGACGCGCCCTCGGGCGGGCGGGCCGGGGGCACGAGCGCGCCGCGCGGGCGCGGCCGGGCGATGGGGGCGCGGAGGTCGCGATCGATCGCGACCATCCCGGGCAGGAACTCTCCGGCGCCGATCAGCGCCACGGGTCCGGGCACGACAGCGAGTCTAGCGCCTGCGGCGCCGACCACGGGCGGCGCCCTACACTCCCGCGATGACACCCATGGGGCGGGGCGCGCTCGCGGCAGCCATCATCGGTTCGGCGACAGTCTTCCTGGATGAGACGATCGTCAACGTGGCGCTGCCGCAGATCGGGGCGACCCTGCCGGCCGTCGCGATTGGGGTACTCGAAGGGCAGCTCTACATCGTGGCCGGCTACATGGCCACGCTGGCCGCATTCCTCCTGCTGGCCGGGGCGCTCGGCGACGTGTACGGCCGCCGCCGCGTCTTCCTCGCCGGCCTGATCGGGTTCGGGCTGACGTCGCTGGCCTGTGCGCTGGCGCCAACCCTGGACGTACTGGCAGGGGCCCGGGTCCTCCAGGGCGTGGCCGGCGCCCTGCTCGTACCCGGCTCGCTGGCCCTGATTACGGCGACGTTCGAGGGACCCGAGCGTGCCCGAGCATTCGGGATCTGGGCCGCGGCGACGTCCGTGGTCGCGGTGCTCGGCCCGCTCCTTGGCGGCGTG
The DNA here is from genome assembly GCA_046714395.1 of Candidatus Limnocylindrales bacterium. GTDB lineage: Bacteria > Chloroflexota > Limnocylindria > Limnocylindrales > CSP1-4 > UBA5189. Next base: position 691 of record JBKKBB010000143.1, read on the forward strand.
CTCGTGGAGCTGTTCGGCTGGCCGAGCATCTTTCTCGTCAATGCGCCGCTGGTGGCCATCGGGATCGGGCTGACGCTGCGCTTCGTTCCGTCGGCGGACGCCGCTCGCCAGCGATCCAGGATTGACTGGCTCGGGGCGCTCGTCGCCGCCGTGGCCGTCGGCGGTCTTTCCTTCGGCGCCATCCGCGGCCAGCAGGTCAGCTGGTCGGAGTCCGCACCGCTGATCACGCTCGCCGCAGGTTTTATCGCTCTCGTCGCCTTCCCCGTCCTGATGATCCGGCGCCGCGATCCACTGGTGCCCCCGTCGCTGTTCCGGAATCGCAGGTTTGTGGCGATCAATCTCGCGACGGTGATGATCTACGCGGCGCTCTACGTCACGTTGTACGTGCAGAGCCTGTTCCTGCAAGGTGTCCTCGGCTACACGCCGCTGGGTACGGCCTTGATCGGGCTACCGACCGGAATTGCCATCGTGGCGCTCTCGGCCTGGGCCGGCGCGCTGGCCGGAAGGTACGGTGCGCGACGGTTCCTGGTCGGTGGACCGCTGGTCATGGCTGCCGGGACGCTGTGGTGGCTTCGTGTGCCGTCCAGTTCCGCCCCCTGGATCGCGAACGTCGGCGATCCCTCGAGCCTCGTCCCGCCGATGTCGGCACTGGTCGGTCCGTTGCCGGCCGTCGCGCTATTCGGGATCGGGATCGCCTTCGTCATCGCGCCCCTCACCTCGACGCTGATGAGCTCCGTGGCCGTCCAGCGGGCGGGGATGGCTTCGGCCATCAACAACGCCCTCTCGAGAGTCGGCCAGCCACTCGTCTCGGCGGGAATCTTCATCCTCATCACGGATCGCTTCTACGCGTCGCTGGCCGTCGCGGTGCCGGGGATCGACCCTCGATCCTCGGACCTGCGCGCGTCGGTCGAGCCGCTAAACGCTCCGGATCCCTCAGTGGGGGCGGCCCTCGAGCAGGCGGCCCGAATCGCATCCACGGACGCGTTCCACGTGGCGATTGTCGTCGTCGCCGGGCTCCTGATCGCGGGAGCGATCGTCAACTGGCGAGGGCTCCGATTCGATGGCGGCCCCACCGAGTAAGCGACCAAGTCGACAGACGTCCGTGCGCCGCCCGTTGCATGCAAGGGTCCCGATCACTGGTGGACATGACTATGCTGGCTGCTCGAGAGAAGGTCGCCCGCGTGACGGAGGGCGGGCCCAAGAGAGGGACGGGAGTTCGAAGCATGGATGATGCGCCGATGTCTACATCAGACAGCCCTCCTCCAGCATCGCCTGCGGCGTGGGGGAAGCAGGCCGAGCCGTCGCCAGGTGCGGCCGGTTTCGTCTACGCGGACGTCCCGAACAGGATTTTCGCCCTGATCATCGATGTGATCGTCCTAGCGGTGATCGGCGCCGTCGTCGGCGCGGTTCTTGGGGCAATCGTCGGTCCGGTCTACAAATTCGACCTCGACCTCGAGAACGTAAATGTTGCCGTGGAAACGAACTTCCTCGCCCTGATCCTCTACCTCGCAGCGACGATGGCGATCAGCGCGGCCTATTGGATCTACTGCTGGACGCAACTCCGCGGTTCCCTGGGCCAGAAAGTCCTTGGGATGCAGGTGGGCAACTTCCCAGATGGCAAGACACTCACCCAGGATCAGGCCATTCGACGTTGGATCGCACTTGGTGGCATCTTTCCCATCGCCCAGGCGATCAATGGCTTCCCGGCGCTCGGAGGGCTCATCAACGTGGCGATCTTCATCTACACGGTCTATCTGCTCTATTCGACGGCCAAGAGTCCGACGAAGCAGGGCTTCCATGACAAGTTCGCGAACAGCGTCGTCGTCAAGGCCACGCGACTGGTGTAGGTGGCGTTTGGCTCGCTCACTCGGACGGCCTCGCCAGATCGGCGGGGCCGTTGTGATTCGCCTGACGATGGCGATTCCCGGCCGCGCCGTCGTCAACCGCGAACGCGAAATGCCTCGCCGTGACCGGGAATGACGATGTCGGCAACCGCCACGACGCGCTCGCGGCCGCGCTCGATGGCCGTCTGGTCCGAGCCCAGGGGATCCACGATCGGCGACCGATCGGCCTTCCACCACAGATGCGTCAAGGCATAGACGGCGTCGTCGGCTTCGATGATGAGTGACGCATCCTCTTCCGTGTGGCCGGGCGTGAGCCAGAGCTTCGTATGCGGAGAGAGTGCGTACCCGTCCCCATCGTGGTCGAGCCACAGGTCGTCCCGGTAGCGCGCCCAGAAGTCAACCACCTCGGCATTTGGGAACAGCGCGATGTTCACGGTATGGTCCGGATGGTGGTGGCTCAGGAACACGTGGGTGACAGCATCTGGGTCCACGCCAAGCCCCGCCAGCGGGTCCAGGATCATGGATCGCGACGCCACCATGCCGGGGTCGGCGACGATGATCGCGTCGCCATCCCGGACGAGGGTCACCGATCCGCCGACGCGACCACCCCCGCGGACGTAGCCCGCGTGGAGCAGGTGGACGGTGGTGCGCATGCCGGGATGCTACCTCCTGAGCCGGACCCCACGGGTACAGTGGCCCGCATGCGTGACGGAGCTCCGGACCTCATCCTGTACGGCGGTCTTGTTCGGGCGATGGGTCCGGTCGAGGCTGGTGCGGTGGCACTCGCGGTCTCCGGTGATCGGATCGTGGCCCTCGGCATGGACCGTGAGGTCCTCGGCCTCCGAGGTCGCCGCACTCGGGTGGTCAACCTTGGAGGGCGTACCGTCCTCCCTGGGTTCACCGATGCCCATGTCCATCCGATCTCGGGTGGCCTGCGTCGCGTCGAGTGCGATCTGGACGCACTCAGCACGGTTGACGAATACCTCGCGGCTGTGGCTTCGTATGCCGCCGCGCATCCGGAGCTCGATTGGATCGTCGGGGACGGTTGGTCGCTGGCGACCTTTCCGGGCGGGATCCCCCGGCGCGAGGCCCTCGATGCCATCGTCCCGGCCCGGCCGGTCTTCCTGACCACCCGTGACGGCCACGGGGCCTGGGTCAACTCCCGCGCGCTTGAGCTGGCCGGGATCACGGCCGCCACGCCCGATCCGGCGAGGGGTCGAATCGAACGGGATCCGGACGGCAACCCGGTCGGTGCACTGCAGGAAATGGCGATGGAGCTGGTCCGGGACCTCATTCCGCGACACGACGCTGGGACTCTGCAGCGCGCTGTCGTCGACGGCCAGGCCGAACTCCACGCACTCGGGATCACGGGCTGGCAGGACGCCAACATCGCTCCGCGCGCCGTCGCGGCATATCGGGCGGTGGCTGAGTCCGGCGCCCTCACCGGGCGTGTGGTGCTCTCAATGGGCGTCGAAGAGACTGATGGCTTCGGAGGCATCGACGGCCTGGTCGAAACGCGCGAGGCCATCGCCGCCGCAGGACGATTGGCCGGGCCGGGGCGGCCCGGCCCGGCGCGGCTGGCGGCGACGTCCGTCAAGTTCTTCGTCGATGGCATCCTCGAGAGTCGGACCGGCGCTCTCCTGGAGCCATACCTGGATGCGCGAGGAGATCCCACCGGCGGGACAGGGATGACGGGCTTCGAGCCGCACGAGCTTCAGCGGCTGGCCGTCGAGCTCGATGGCCGCGGGTTCCAGCTCCACTTTCACGCCATCGGCGATCGGGCCGTCCGCGATGCCCTCGACGCCATCGAGGCAGCGCGCATCGCCAACGGCGCCCGTGATGCGCGGCACCACATCGCCCACATCCAGCTGATCCACCCTGACGACCTGCCACGCTTTGCGGCCCTCGACGCCGTCGCCAACGCTCAGCCCCTCTGGGCGGTCCACGAGGCGCAGATGAATGAGCTGACCATCCCGGTCCTCGGGCCAGAGCGGACGGCATGGCAGTACCCGTTCGCGTCACTGCTTCGCGCCGGGGCACGGCTCGCCTTCGGTTCTGACTGGACGGTCAGCACCGCAAACCCGTTTCCGCAGATCGAGGTGGCAGTCCGGCGCGTCTGGCCGGAACACCGGGACGCCGAGCCATTCCTCCCGGGGGAGCGGCTCACGATCGACCAGGCCCTGTGCGCCGCAACGGTCGGCTCCGCCTTCGTGAACCGCCAGGACGAGGCCGGATGGCTGGGCATGGGCCGACTGGCCGACCTCGTGGTCCTGGACCGCAACATCGATGTGCCAGACGCGGGCTGGATCGGCGATACGAAGGTGGTCGCGACCATGGTCGGCGGGGAATTCGTCTTCGAAACCACCGCACTCGAGACCAACTGACGGTCAGCGCCCGCGGCGCAGGTCCGCCGGTCGATCGATGTCCAGCACGGTGTCGCCGCGCGGATCGAGGCTGAGCCAGACAGGCGCCGGAATCGATGATCCGCCGAGATCCTGGAGCAAGGACCGCAGCGATTTCTCGCCGCGGCCCAACAGGACGGAGATGGCGGGGCCGGCGCTTTCGACCCACAGGGCCATCGGCAGCGGCTGAGTGCGTCGCGGTACCTCGAGATTGACCGCGTGTCGGTCGGGGCCGGCCGTCGTGGCCAGCCGGTGCAGGACCGCCGGCACCATCCGCGGCATGTCCCCGCCGACGACCAGCGCGATGGGCGTCCGGACGGCGGCGATGCCGGCCGCCAGTCCCGCCAGCGGACCCTCGTGGGGTGTCAGGTCGTGCACGATGTCCACGCGCGGATCGAGCGCCGACTTCGGCGGCGCCTCGGCTCCGGGCGCCTGCACCAGGACGATCCGGGGCGCGACAGCCGCGACGGCGTCCAGCGCATGCTGGAGCATCGAGCGGCCGTCGATGTCGGTCGTGAGCTTGTCCGATCCAAAGCGAGAACTGCGGCCCCCCGCCAGGATGATTCCCGTCACGTCATCGAGCATCCCGACAGCCTGCGTCACTTCGCGATCGTCGGTTCGCGCGGAGCCCGTGGTCCAGGAACGTGGCCGGCCGGCGTTCGGGTCAGGATCCCGCGCCGGTTCAGGTCCGCCAGCAGCGGCATGACGTACCGGCGACTCGTGCCCGTCGCGTCGCGAAGCACCGCCGGGGTCAGCGGGCTGGCGCGTGCAAGCCCAAGGGCGATGCCGGCGAGCCGATGGAACACGGGTGTCGCCCAGGCAAGGTCCGCCTCGACGCGGATGATCCGTCCCGTCAGTTCGAGCGACCGAACGCCTTCTGGTGGGCAACCGGCCATCCGCGAAGCCTCGGCAAGATCGGGCGGCGCGGGAGCGCTCAGGAGGGCCTCGAGCCGGTCCATGGCGGTCGCCAGCGCGGGTGGCGGTCCAGCGACCCGGCCCGGCTCGCGAAGCCGGTCGCCATCCCTGGTCAGTCTTCCGCGCGTAACGAGATCGTCGATGATCGTTTCGGTCGCCGTGTCGGCCCGATCGGAGGCCTCGCGCCGGACCGTCACCTGCCGTCGCAGTGCGGCTCGAAGCGCGGTCCGCAGCGCACTGAGTGTGGCGCCGGACTCGATCGGATGATCGCGATGGAAGGACGCCACGAAATCGAGGGCGGCAGCTTCGAGCGTGGCCCGGACGTCAGCGGCCAGGACCAGCCCGGGCGACGTCGTCGATGACGATCGCGTGGGCGGCGCATGGCCCAACGACGCGCCGACAGCCGCGATCCGATCCCCGGCGAGCGCTCCATGCAAGCCGATGAGGGCATCGGCCGTAGCGTCGGCATCAAGATCCTCGATCGCCGCAACCAGCACGGCGAGGCGCTCCGGACCGGCGCGCCGGCGCTCAATGCCCGACGCGGGCGCTGGATCGAGCACGACGACACCAGCTGCGACGTCCCCCGGCGATGGCCGGCGAAGGACACCGCGGTCGCCAACAAAGGTTGCAACCGGTTCGGACAACCGGAGGAGCGCGGTCACACGACCGTCCGGCAGGTCGACGGCCTCGCGGCCGCGCCGCCCGACAACGGCGGCGACGTGGGCCGTTCCGAGATGGAACCGGAGGGTGGAGCCGTCGGCGGGAGGCCAGGCAGGGGGGCGATCCAGGGACCCACGCGTGCGGATGTCGCTGGGACGTCTCAATGCCGCGAGCACGCGAGGGGATGTTTCGATGCCGGGCCCGGACGTGAGCACGGCGCCGCGCGGGAACCGCTCTGGCGCCCCACCGGCCAGGTTGAGCGCCGTGCGTCCGTGCGAGGTCCCCTCCACGGCCTGGTTATGGACCTGCAGCCCACGCACCCGAACTCCGGCCGCCAACGGCTCGAGCCGAAGCGCATCGCCCCTCCGGAGCGCCGCTCCCCGGAACGACCCGGTCACGACCACCCCACGCCCTCGCACGGTGAAAGACCGATCGATCGCCATGCGGAGCGGCCCCGACGGCCGTGCCGAGGTCTCGGCCTCGATTCGATCCCGGAGCCCGAGCAGGGCCGTTCGAACGGCCATCACGCCGTCACCGGTCGTGGCAGATGCACTGACGACCGGCGATCCAGCCAGGGTCGTTCGGGCGAGAAGCTCGATCGTGGCCGCCACGACGCTCGCCAGACGTCCCGAGTCCACCGCATCGGCCTTGGTGACGACGGCGATGCCCGCCCGCAGCCCGAGCGCGTCGAGCAACTCGAGATGCTCGAACGTCTGAGCCCGCGGCCCATCGTCCGCGGCCACGACCAGCATCACGCCATCGATCTCGCCCGCACCAACGAGCATGTTGCCGATCAACGCGTCGTGGCCGGGGACGTCCACGAAGTCGATCGAGGTGCCGTCCTCGAGGTCCAGGTGGGCGTAGCCGACATCGATCGTCATCCCGCGACGCTGCTCCTCGGGGAGTCGGTCCGCGTCCATACCGGTGAGGGCACGCAGGAGCGTCGTCTTGCCGTGGTCGATGTGCCCGGCGGTGCCGATGACCACGGTCATCGCCGGCTCAGCGATCCATGGCGCGGGCCACGACGATCGCGAGCATCGCATCGTGGTGTGGCGGCACGGTCCGAAGGTCGAGCACCACCCGGTCATGCTCAATCCGGCCGATGAGGCAGGGCTCCCCGGCCCGCAGTGCGGCCAGAAGGACTGTCGCCGCCCGCTCGCCCGGGGCCCGCAACGCGAGGCCGAACGACGGCACGGTTGCGCCGGGGAGCGACCCGCCACCGACGGTCGAGGCAAGCCGGACGACCTCGGCGGATCCGCCGGGGAGCGCATCGACGAGCGCGTCCGCCCTCCGTCGGATCTCTTCGACGGACGCCGCGAGCATCTGCCAGACAGGGATCTCGGCCATCGCCCGACCCGCCCGATAGAGCGCCAGCGTTGCCGCGACCGCCGCCAGGATCGTCTTGTCGGGGCGCATCGCCCTCGCCAAGGGGTCCCGGCGCAGCTTTGCGATGAGATCGCCGCGACCGACGATCAACCCGGCCTGCGGCCCGCCCACGAGCTTGTCGCCGGAGAAGGTCACCAGGTCGGCACCTGCCGCCAGTCGCTCGCGCGGCGTTGGTTCGTGGGCCAGGCCGACCCGCTCTGTGGGCAGCAGCGCGCCGCTTCCGAGGTCGTCGATGACGATAGCCTCGTATGAGTGCGCGACGACGGCTAGTTCGCCGGAATCTGGGCTCTCCACGAACCCGGTCTGGACGAAGTTCGAGGGATGGACACGGAGGACGGCCCGCATCCTCGGCCGCGGGCTCGCGAGCACGGCCTCGAAATCCTCCACTCGGGTACGGTTGGTCGTTCCGACCTCGATGAGACGGACGCCGGCGCGTCGAAGGATCTCCGGAATGCGCACCCCGCCGCCGATCTCGACCAGCTCTCCGCGTGACACGGCCACGCCGCCGCCGCGTCCCGCGAGACCGACGGCCAGGGCAATGGCGGCGGCGTTGTTCGTGACGATGAGAGCTTCATCCGCGCCGGTCAGCGCGACCAGGTGGTCCTCGGCCGCGCGGAATCGCGCGCCACGCCGACCCGACTGCCGGTCCAGCTCGAGCAGGATTGGGCCCTCGGCTGCCAGTCTCGCCGCCTCGATCGCCGCCCTCGCCCAGGGAACCCGGCCCAGGTTCGTATGGACGATAACCCCGGTTGCATTGATGACCGCGACCGGATGGGCATGGGCCGCATCCGGAGGCGCATCTGGCCCGTCAAACGCCGCCAGCATCGCGACGACCGCCGCACTGAGCGCGATGACGTCACGCGGCGCATCGCCGTTCGCCAGTCGAACGCGCTCCATGCCGGCGATCTCTCGAGCTGCCATGAGGAGCGCCTCAGGATCGCGCGCGCCGGCGGCGGGTCGCGCCGCGGCGAGGATCCGTTCGACGCTCGGCGGCTTTGGCCGGTCGGTCGTGGACATTCGCCCTCCTCTCGCAGTCAATGGCGGGAGCGCATGGGAGTCGAACCCACCGCGCGACGCCAAGCGCCGCGCCACCGGTTTTGAAGACCGGACCGGGCACCGGCCCGAACCCACTCCCGCCGATCATGCTAGCCGCTCGGTGAAGCCGGGCGGGTCAGCCGGCGACACGCTCGGCTGCCGACGAGGCACCGGCCAGCGCGGCAGAAGGGCGTCAACGCGGGCCCTGGCGGGCGACTGTCGCGGAACCCGTGGTCCGAGCCACGATCGTGCGTCGGCCTATCATCCGGACATGGCCGCCGACGCCCCTGCCCGGGATGACCAGCCCCGGATCCGCCTGACCGAGCTGACCGACTGCGGCGGCTGCGCCGCCAAGCTCGGCGCGGACCTGCTCGCCGACGCGCTCTCGGGCCTCGGGGCAAATGCGCCCGCGGAATTGATCGCTGGTCTGGATCCCCCCGACGATGCCGCGGCCTACCTCGTCGCCCCGGACCTGGCGATCATCGGCACGCTCGACTTCTTCCCGCCGCTCGTGGATGACCCACGTCAGTACGGCGAGATTGCCGCGGCCAACGCCCTTTCCGATGTCTTCGCGATGGGTGGACGCGTCCTGTTCGCGCTGTCGATTGCGGCGTTTCCGGAGGACCTGCCACGCGACACCATGGCGGCGATCTTCGAGGGTGCCTCGGCCAAGGTCCGCGAAGCGGGCGGGACGCTCGCTGGCGGCCATACGATCAAGGATCCAGAACCGAAGTACGGGCTGGCGGTCATTGGCATCGCCCACCCGGATCGACTGTTCCGGAAGGGCGGGGCCCGGCCCGGGGACGCGCTGCTGCTCACCAAACGCCTCGGAACGGGACTGCTGGTCTCGGGCCGGCGTCAGGGCCGGACCACCGACGCACAGCTCGACGCGGCCACGACCGAGATGACGACGCTCAATCGAGCCGCGGCCGAAGCATTCGCCGCTCACGACGTCCGGGGCGCGACCGACGTCACCGGTTTCGGTCTGCTCGGGCATGGCCTCGAGATGGCCCGAGCATCCGCGATGCGGTTCATCTTCGAAGCGGCGTCCCTGCCGGCGCTCGACGGAGCCCTCTACCTGGCCCGGGAGGGCGTCGAGACCGGCGGTGCTGCCCACAATCGGCGCTTCGTCGCGTCCGACCTCACCGTCGCGGCCGGCGTCTCACCGGAACTCGTGACCCTCGCCCACGACCCGCAGACATCCGGCGGGCTGCTGGCCGCGATTCGTCCGGCGGCTCTCGAGGCCGTCGTCGCGGACCTCGACGCTCGAGGCGTCCCGTATTGGCTGGTTGGCCGCGTGGAGACGCCCGGCTCGACCGGCCCGGGGATCACGCTCGCCTGATCCCGCCAGGCTAACCCGGTATGAGCGACGGGACCCCGGGCAGCGTCACCGTGACGCGGGCACCCGACGGCGCCAGATTCTCGGCAACCGCATCGCCGCCGTGGGCACGCGCGAGCGCCCGGACAATCGAGAGGCCGAGGCCGGTCCCCGAGCCGCTACGGGCCGGATCGGCACGATAGAAGCGATCGAAGACGCGCTCCAGTGAGCTTGGCGGAAACCCTGGACCGTCGTCGCTGGTGCGGAGCGAGACGGCTCCGTCCGGTGCGGAGCGCGCCTCGACCAACACGTGGCCGCCTGCGGGCACGACCGCCAGGGCGTTTTCGATGACGTTGCCCAGGATCCGCTCGACGGCCGCCCGATCGGCTGCGAGCGACAGCCCAGTGTCGGCATCCGCGCGCACCTCTATCCCGGCACTGGCGGCCCGAGGGGCGAACCGACCAACTGCGTCGTGGACCAGCGCGGAGGGATCGATGGATTCCGGTCGCAGCGTCAGCCCGGCCGTGCCGGCCTCGTCCACCGAACGAAGGTCCTCGACCAGGCCCCCCATGCGAGCCGCCTCCTGGGAGATCGCGTCGGCGGCCCGGGTGATACCGGCACCAGTGGCCGTACCGTCCCGGAGCGCCTCGGCGAACCCGGACACCACGGTCAGCGGGGTCTTCAGGTCGTGCCGGATATTCGCCAGCAGTTCCCGCTCTTCGCTCCGGACGCGGTCCAGCTCCAGGGTCATGTCATTGAATCGTTCGGTCAACTCGCGGACCTCGCGCGGACCTTCCGGACGGACCGGTTCTGCCGTCGCGCCGGCGACTGGCACCGCCGACGTTGCATCGGCCAGGCGGCGCAACGGCCGGGTGATGGACCTCGAGAGGAGCCAGGCGATCGGGGTCGATGATGATGATCACGATGACGACCGCCGGCAGCACGCGGAGGAGGTCTCGAACCGCGAGGGCTCCCGAACCGTCGGGGGCGGTCAGGACCAGGGCGATACGCCCGACGAGTGTCCCCTCACGCCGAATGACCGTCGCGGAATACAGGTACCGCGTCCCGTCGTCGGCGATCCAGCTGCCACCAACCGACGCACCGGCCGCGAGGTCCGCGCGGAGTGGTATGGCGCGGACGGCGAGGGGCGCGGGGTTGCCCTCGGCGCTGACGACCCGGTCGCCGACGATCGCGTACAGGCCAAGCTCTGGCCGCAAGTCCGCCTTGAGCGTGGTGACGGCGGTCCGGAGTTCCGATGCGCCGAGGGCGCGGATCCTCGCTGTGATCGGCTGGGCGATGTCGCCGAGGCTGCTGATCGTGGCTTCTTGATGGAGCGAGCGCAGGCTCACGAACAGGCCGGCGCCCACCGCGAGGACCGCCACCAGGCCGACCGCCACGAATGCCGCAGCAATTCGCGAGGAGACGCGATCAGGCATCGGCGATCAGTCGATATCCGACGCCACGCACCGATTCAATCGTTGGGCCGTCGGGACCCAGCTTCTTTCGGAGCTCCGAAACGTGGACGTCGACCGTCCGGGTCTCGCCCGGGAAGTCCGTCCCCCAGACGTCATCGAGGAGCATCTCGCGACTCAGCACGACGCCGGGATCACGGGCCAGCGCGGCCAGAAGGTCGAATTCCCGTCCCCGGAGTTCGACGGCCCGAGCACCAACCACGACCTCGCGGCGGCGCGGATCGATGCGCAATGTGCCGACCTCAATCGTGCGCCCCAGACGCACGGTCCCGTCTGTCCGGCGCAGGATCGCCTTGACCCGGGCGACGAGTGCCCGCGGATTGAACGGCTTCGTGACGTAGTCGTCGGCACCGAGCTCGAGGCCGACGATCGTATCGACGTCGTCGGTGCGGGCGGTGAGGATGATCACCGGCGTGTCCGCCTCGCGGCGAATGGCGCGACAGACCTCGAATCCGTCCATGCCCGGGAGCATCAGGTCGAGGATCACGAGATCCGGGCGTTGGCGACGGTGCTCCTCGACGGCCGATGGACCGTCCGTGGCGACGATCGTCGCGTAGCCCGCACCATCGAGGTACATCCGCAGCAGCTCGACGATGTTGGGCGCGTCGTCGACCACGAGGATCGTCTTCATCGAGGGCGAGTCTACGCTGGCGCGCGGCGGCCGCCGGTCCCGATCAACCCCCGTCGACCAGTACCGGCGGCCCATCCGCTGCTATCCGGCGAGCGAGGCGATGACCTCGCGGGCCTCCGCCATGGCGGTTCGCAGGTCTGTTCGTGCCCCGGCGATGGCCTCGCGGGCCGCCCGCAGGATCGGACCGGCGATCCCGGCGTTCCAGTCGGCCGGCGTGAGCGGGAGCACCTGGTCGGCCACGCCGGCAACCCCTGCCAGCGCTTCCGCAATCGCGGCCTGCATCGCGGCGAGATGCTCGTTTGCCTCCGTGACGTCCTTGCCGTTCGCTGCGGCCTCCGCGATCAGGTTCTCCAGCCGAGTGACCGTGGTCCCGAGCTTTGCTCCGGCCATGTTGACCATGTCGGCGCCCTGTACCAGCCACACCTGGCGGGTCACGAGGGCATAGATCCGGAACTCCGTAAAGATCTTCTGGATGTCCTCCCGTAGCTCCGCCACCGTCGTGTCGGCCGCGATCTCGAGGCGCAGGGCACGCAGCCCCGCCGCGGAGTTGTCAAGGATCACGTTGAGCGCAGCTGCGTGCGCGTCAGTGAGGGCGCGCGACTCGTCCACGGCGTTGCTGAGTCGCTCGATCGTGTCCAGCCGACGATCAATCTCGCAGAACCCGAAGACCTTGAGATTGCCGATGGACGCATCACTGGCGTCCTTGTTCACCTTGTCGCGGCAGTTGGCCCGATCCGGGCGCTCGTCGGTCTGGCTGGGCCCACTCAGGCGGTCAGCCCCGGAAGGAGCGGACGTCGCAAGGGCGGGCGTCGCGACCAGGACGGTGGCGAGGAGGATGGCGGTCACAGGACCGGCGAGGCGTGCGAGTCGGTTCTTCATTGCGGACTCCCTTCATCGTTGGTTGCGCTGGAATCGGCGCCGAGGGCGGCGTCGATGTCGTCGAGGAGTTGCTGGATGGCGGTCAGATCCGGCGCGACCAGCGGCGCGACGGATGAACTCGGGCTCGGGCTCGCGCTCGGGTCCGGCGAATCGCCCGGGTTCGGCGACTGACTGGACGCGGGTGATGCGACCAGTGCCGGCGGGGCCGTCGACGCGACCGTCACGCCCGGCCCCTCCGACGACGCCACGTCGATGGCGTCCGAATTCGACTCCTCAACCCGTCGGCCGCAGGCTCCGGTGACGAGCGCCACGATCACGATCGTCGCAACGATCGTGAAGGTCCTGCCGATCCGCTGAGAGGTCATGGGTTGGCGATCCCCGATGCATCGCGTCCAGTTCGAACGCCTGCCCCGAGAGTGGCCGACCGCCGGCGACGGAGCCACCCGGCCGGTCGCGAGTTTCATCAGGGGCCTGTAAGGCGAGTGCACCAGACCCGAGCGGACCCGGGCGGTCGTCAGGTCAGGCGCTGACGCACCGGGCCGGCCAGACGCTCCAGCGTCTCTTCATCGTGTGGCCAGGGGAGGTCGGCGATCGCCTCCTCGGCACCCGTCGCGTGCCACGCGCGGAGGAGGCCGGCGACGACTTGCTCGGTGTCGGCCAGGGGTGAGCTCTCGGCCCAGGCGCGGGCATCGGCCGCCGTCCCGCCTTGCCGTTCGAAAATCCCGGCGAGCGCCTCGACCGCGCCGACCCTGGTGTCGCGAATGCAGATCGGGGGCACGCCGACGGTCCTGCGAATCTCCGTCCGATCACGCCCGATCTCCGCGCAATGTCCATCCAGCACCGCGTTCTTGCGGGCGTACGTCGCCGGGTCGCCCTCACCGTTCCAGATGTCGGCGTCGCGGGCCACGATCCGCAGTGTTCGACGCTCGCCACTCCCACCCAGGAGGAGTGGGAGGCGGGGCTGGACCGGCGGAGGCACGTTCCGGAGGTCGCGCGCGGTCACCCAGGTTCCCTCGAAGGTGACCGACTCCCCATCGAGCAGGCCGCGTGCGACGCGGGACGATTCATCAAGCCGGCTGATCCGATCGCCGATCGACAGGACCCCATACCCGAACGCCCGGTGCTCGGTTTCGTGCCACCCCGCGCCGAGCCCGAGGATGGCCCGGCCGCCGGTCGCATGATCGAGCGCCGTCGCCATCTTCACGGTGAGGCCGACGTTCCGATATCCAACGCCGCAGACCAGCACCCCAAGCGGGATCCGCTCAGTGAGGCCGGCCCAGCCCGCGAGCGTCATCCAGCCCTCGAACACCGGACCAGACGAGCCGACGATCGAGCCATCCGCGTCGCCGAGGATCGGCATCAGGTGGTCGTTCGCGAAAAGGCTCGCGAAGCCAAGCGCTTCGATCCGCGGCCCAGAGGCCATGAGGTCGGCCCACGAGATCGCCTGCCCCCATACCTGAAACCCCAGGCGGATCGGCTCGTCTGGTCCGGGTCGCGGTCCAAGGAGGCCCGCGGTGGTCCCGGCCGTCATGCGTCCCGTCGCACCGCGACCGGCCGGCCCTCGCGCAGCGATTGACCTGCCGCGATCGCGATTTCGAGCGCAGCTCGGCCGTCCGCGCCCGTGACGGCCACCGGACCGTCGGCCAGGATGGCAGCCACGAAGCCACGGGCCTGGGCGACCAATCCTCGTTCGAAGCGCGGAATGGCGGGGTCGAGGGCATCCACTGCAATGCCGTCGCGGACCGCCCCGCCACTCGAGGCGCCTTGCGTGAGGGACAGAAGCCCAACCCACACCGAACCGTTGGTGGCCAGCACCTCGGTTCGGACGTCCTCCCCGTAGGTCGTGTTGCGGGCCAGCTCGACCGAGCCGGTGGTCCCGCTCGCGAAGCGCAGATTGACCACGGCGCTGTCCACGTCGCCGACCGACGCGAGCGTCGGGTGGGCGTAGGTGGAACCGTAGGCATGGACCTCGACGACCTCGTCGGCCATGAGCCAACGGGCGAGGTCGAATTCGTGGATCCCCATGTCGATCATGATCCCGCCGCTGACCGTCGGATCCGCGAATGTCAGCGGCGGTGGCTCAGGATCGAACTGCAGTGATTTGAACAGCATCGGATGTCCGTAGGCGCCCGATGCGAGGCGCGCCTTCGCCCGGGCGTAGTCCGGTTCCCAGCGGCGCATGAACCCCACCTGGAGGCGAACACCGGCCTCCTGCGCCGCGGCGATCGCGGCGTCCGTGTCGGCGATGGTCAGCGCGATGGGCTTCTCGCACAGGATGTCCTTGCCGGCGCTCGCGGCCAGCCGGATCGCCCCCAGGTGCTGGCTGGACGAGGTGGCAATCAGGACGGCGTCGAGACCCGGTGTCTCGAGCAGCGCTTCGAGCGAACCAAAGACCGGCGGGCCTCCGACCTGCGCGGCAAGACGGTTGGCCGCTTCCAGATTCAAATCGGCGATCCCGACGAGCCGCGCCTGCGGCACGCTCGAACTGACGAGCCTCCCGTGGATGGAACCCATGCGCCCGGCACCCACGAGGCCGATCCCGATCCGTTTGGCATTCACGGTTCAGTTGCCCTCAGCCTTCGGATGCGCGTCGAGGTAGTGCCGGATCCTTTCCAGCATGAAGCGAGACGACTCGACCGCTCGTTCCTCCCAGGCAAAGACGCAGGCGGTCAGGATGCCGTCGAATCGGACTCGCCGAAGTGCCGCGAAGCAGGCATCCCAGTCCACCTCGCCCTGCCCGATGTCCAGATGCTGATGGACCCGCGCCGTCGATCCCGGCGGGTTGACGATGTAGCGCAGGCCCGACGATGCGCGATGGTTGAAGACATCGGCGATGTGCACCTGGCGGAGAACCGGCGCGGCGTAGTCGATCATCGCCCCGATGTCGTCGCCGAGGTGGAAGGTATGAGGCGCACAGAAGAGATAGCCGACACCCGGTGAGTCGATCGCCCGGACCAGATCAACGGCCGCGTCGTTGCGTTCGACGAAGTCGTCGGGGTGGGCTTCGAGATTGAGCTGGATCCCCTCGCGATCGAAGATCGGGAGCAGCTCTTCCATCGATCTCCAGAACTGCGCCTCGCTCGCGGCCGCGGCCTCGGGCCGGCCGTTGAACTCGGAGTTCATGACCGTGACGCCGAGCTCGACCGTCAGCTGAATGGCCCGCTTCCAGTAGCGGACGGCGGCCTGGCGTTCGTCCTCGTCCGGGCTGGACCAGCGGTAGAGCGGCAGGACAGACGAGATCCCCATGCCCGTGTCGCGCATCGCGGTGCGGAACTCCGCCACCCGGCTGCGATCGGCGCGGGGATGGGCGAAGAACGGGATGAAGTCGGTCCGCGGCGACAACTCGATGGCGTCGTATCCGATGTCCGCGGCGATCCGACATACCTCAGCGAACGGGAGGCCGCGGAGCATGTACGGATCAAGCGCGATCTTCATGTTGGACCACCCTCCTGAGATGCGTGGACACGATCCTGGAGCAGCGTGGCGCTGGCCGCGATCAGGTCCACCATGCGACGTCGATCGAGCGGCCGTTCGACGGCAGCCATGTCCCGGACCCATCGGAGGGTCCCGTCGATGATGTCGAGAATGACCCCGGCGTCATCCGCGCTGAAGAGCGGACGGTCCCGAACCTCGACGTAGACCGGCGAGGTGTGGGCCGCCATGCTCGAACTGAACGCCGAGTGGATCTCGTGGTCGCTCCGCGACCGCGCGGCGATCCACGCCCCCGACTTGACCTCGACAACGGTCTGGACGCTGAGGTCATCACTCGCGGTCGCCGATTGCTCAACCGCCACGACCCTCCCATTGACCACGATCTCCACGGCGCTGATGAGGTGCTGGGCGGAGCGCGCGCGGGCGTGCACCTCGAGCCGTCCGCCGGAGCCTGGAAGCGACAGGACGCCACCGGGCTCCAGGCCATCAACCGTCAGCTCGATGACCGGACCTGAGCTGGCAAACGTCCGGCCGGCGCGCACCGCCGCCGACCATGCGTCGAACGTCGGCGGGCCTTCCGGGTCGAGGCGGGCATAGGTCCGGACCGCGCCGACGGGAATCTCAGCCGACATCTTGTCCGTCCCGCCGAGCACGGGCAGCCGGTAGCCGCAGTTGAGGAAGCGGTACCACTCGAGGATGGACGGGTTGTCCAGGCCGGGCGCAAAGACCTGCATCTCGACGGCGTCGATTCTCCCGGTGACGATGTCGGTCGCGATTTCCGCAAACGGGAGTGGGAAGTGGGCGGCCACGACCAGGCCGCCCTCCGCGTGACAGCGGTCCGCCCAATCGGCGAGCAACTCGGTGAGCGCGCCGCCAATGCGCCCCTCAGGTGCGCCCCCGGCGGCCAGGGACAGCACCGGCCGACGGGCTCCGAGCAACCCGAGATGGCCGAGCATGTTCGACCGATTCTCGGTTCCAACGATGACCGTATGTCGCCCGCCCGGATCGCTCGATGAACCCCACGGAAGGTCGTTGATCGTCGTGAACTGGTCGCCCCATTGCGTGGCCAGCAGATGGACGAACCCCACGTCCTCGGCTGCGGCCTGCAGGAGCGCGGTCGATGGCGCGAGGAAGTGAACGTGGGGATCGGCGGTCTGCCAGCCCGCAGGGCGAAGGTCGATCGGGCGCTCGAGCGGGATCGATACGCGGCGGGTCTCCGGGTCAACGGCCAGCGTCGTCCGCACGGGCCGATGATCGAAGCCCTTCACGACCTCGATCTCGACGGCCCCACGCGGCAGGTCGATCTCGAAGGACCCGGGAACGTAGGCATAGGTGTCCCCGCCGAGGATCAGGTCTGCTCCGCTGTCCTCGAAGATTCCCGGGTTGACCTCGTCGCGATGGCCGAGGGGAGGAAGGTAGCGGCCGTCGGCAGCCACGAACCGGACCCTGGCCGGCGTCGGTTCGCCGGATGCCCCGTCCGTGAGGGTCACCTCGACCCGGATGTCGCGCGGCGCGAGCGGCTGAACCACGATCGTTCCGTCAGGGCTGGCGGTCCGCTCATCCAGACGACCTGCGGGCAGTCCCCAGTCTCGGAATCGCAGGACCGCATCGGGTGCCACCGCAAGGTCCACGACGTGGTCGCGCCCGTCCGAGGACGACGAATCGCCCGACGGCGACTGCGCGTGGCCCCAACCGATCGGGCCTGCCGGTTCCGTGGCCGCGGCCGTCGGCGCGAGGGGACGCGATCTGATCGCGATTCCCAGGTCCACACCGGGCAGACCGTCCCCGAACCCCTGCACGAGGATCTGACGACGAGGCGCCGCTACAAGTGGGTTGGCGGATCCGGCGAACAGGGTGACCGCGGCCACGACCACGTCCGTGCCCGGCCTCCCGCCTCCAAGCGGAGCGAGACGCAGCTCGGCGAGCTCATCGAGGCCGTCGAGCGGGACGGCATGCAGCCAGTAGGTCACGTCGTCGTCCACGCTGGGTACGTGGTCACCCACGCCGGTCTGGGCTGGACCCCACGCCCCGGGCAGCAGCGTCAGCGGCCCCGCGTGGCCGGCGGGAGCGTAGCGCCCGGAGCCCTGCCGTGGATGCGGTCCTCGCCAGTCGACGACCTCGTCCGAACGGTGACCAACGGCGGCAAACGGGAGGAAGCCCCAGCCGATGATCCCGTCGTTGATCTCGAACCGTCGGCGCACGTCGACCACCTGGCGTCGGCCGTCGGCGCCGACCAGCTCGTAGCGAGCGAGGGCCTCCCCCGCCGACAGGACCCAGCCGACCGGCGCGCCCGGTGGCCGGTCGCCGCGCGCATCTCGCCAACTGTCCGAGAAGTGGGCCATCACCAGATGGCTGGCGGGTCCGTGGCCGCGGAGGTCGATGGTCAGTTCGCGATCGACCAGGAGCCAGCGCCGACCGCGCTGCCGTGTCCCGAACTTGAAGGGCAGGCCCTGAAACACCTGATCGCCGTCGGGCAGGCGCCCGAGCGCCTGTCGGTAACGGGGATCAAGGCGATCGGCCAGGTCGGCGTCAGAGGCATTCCAGGCGTCGTCAAGTTCGACCGGCCGCGCCAGCAGGCTCGCGCTACCCGCAGAGATGGTCACGCTCCACCCGCGCCATACTCGATGGCGTTGACGATCACCCGGGAGCCCTCCGATGTGTTGACGTGCGCGGTCAGCCGATGCTACCTTCCTGCAATCGGTTGCGCAAGTCGATTCACCGATACCCGAGGCTCCTGGTTCGGAGGCCTGCATGGATGTGAACTCGGATAGCCCGCTTGCCCGAATGGTGCGCACGACGGCGACCGATTTCTGGAATGACTCGTGCTCCCTCGCCGACCTTGAGTACGCGATCGCCCATGGCGGCGTCGGGGCAACGTCCAATCCGACGATTGTCGCGGAGGTCCTCCGCCGGGAATGGGACGTCTGGCAGCCGCGGATCCTGGCACTCCAGCAGGCTGACCCAGCCGCAACCGACGTCGACGTCGCCTGGCGCCTGATCGAGGCGATGGCCGTCGGTGCAGCGGCGCTCCTGGAGCCGGTCTTTGATCGTGAGCGCGGCCTGAAGGGTCGCCTCTCGATCCAGACCAATCCGACCTTCCACGCGTCGCCTGAGCGGATGCTCGAGCAGGGCCTGCGCTTCCACGGACTGGCTCCCAATATGCAGATCAAGTTTCCGGCGACCAGCGCGGGGATCGAAGCGATCGAGGAGGCCACCGCGGCCGGCCTGTCAATCAACGCGACCGTCAGCTTCACTCTTGCCCAGGCCCTCGCCGTGGGGGAAGCCGTGGAGAAAGGGCTGGCGCGCCGGTCGGCTGCCGGTCAGCCCACCGACACCATGAGTCCCGTTTGCACCCTGATGGTCGGGCGGCTCGACGACTGGATGAAGGTGGTCTGCGAGCGTGACGACATCGTCGTCAACCCCGCGGCGCCGGATCAGGCGGGGATCGCTGTGTTGAAGAAAGCGGCCGCGATCTACCGTGCTCGTGGCTATCGGACTCGCCTGCTCGCTGCCGCGTATCGCCATCACCTCCACTGGTCAGACCTGATCGGGGGCGACATCGTCCTGACCATGCCGGCACTCTGGCAGCGTCGCTTCAACGGATCCCGCGTGGAAGTCCGCCCGCGCTTCGACGACCCGGTCGAGCCGCGGCTCGTGGACGAGCTGCTGGACCGGATCCCCGACTTCCGCCGTGCGTACGATGAGGACGGACTCGCGCCGCGCGAGTTCGATTCGTTCGGTGCGACGGTTCGCACCCTTCGCGGGTTCATCGCGTCGTATTGGGATCTGGTCAAGACCATCGACGACGTGTTGCTGCCGAACCCCGACGTTCGGCGTGGAGGGAAATGATGACCACGGTTCGACTGACGACGGGCCAGGCCATCGTCCGCTTCATGGCGCAGCAATACACGGAGCGCGACGGCCAGCGGCAGCGCTTCATTGCCGGCGTCTGGGGGATCTTCGGACACGGCAACGTGGCTGGCTTCGGCCAGGCGCTCGAGGAGCTCGGCGACGCCGAGAACATGCCGTACTACCGGCCCCAGAACGAGCAGGGACAGGTCCACATTGCCGCCGCCTACGCACGGCACCGGAATCGCCTCCAGACCTTCGCCTGTACCTCGTCCATCGGCCCTGGCGCCACCAACATGATCACCGGCGCCGCCGCCGCGACCGTCAATCGGATTCCCGTGCTGCTCCTCCCGAGCGACTACTTCGCCAATCGCTCCTCGGACCCCGTGCTCCAGCAGGTCGAGCATCCGAGTGAGCACGATGTGAGCGCCAGCGACGCCTTCCGTCCCGTCTCCCGGTTCTTCGACCGGATCTCACGCCCGGATCAGTTGATCGCGAGCCTGCCCGAGGCGTTCCGTGTCCTGACCGATCCGGTCGAGACCGGCGCCGTGACGGTGTCGCTGCCCGAGGACGTCCAGAGCGAGGCGTTCGACTGGCCCGAGCGTTTCTTCGAGCGGCGCGTCTGGCGGGTGCGCCGGCCGGTACCGGAGCCGGCGGTGGTCGCCGACGTCGTTCGCCTGCTGATCGGCGCGAAATCGCCCCTGATCATCACCGGCGGCGGGACCATCTACTCCGAAGCGACCCGTCAGCTCGATGCCTTCGCGTCCCGGTTCGGGATCCCGGTGGCCGAGACGCAGGCCGGGAAGGGCGCCCTCCCGTGGAACCATCCGATGACGGTCGGTCCGATCGGTGCGAACGGTGGCGTGGCCGCCAACCGGCTGGCGCATGACGCTGACCTGATCCTGTGCATCGGCACCCGGATGGGCGACTTCGTGACCTCGTCGAGGACGACGTTCCAGAACCCCGACGCCGTGTTCGTCGGCATCAACGTCGCGCCGATGGACGCCCACAAACTGCGGGCGGTCCCCCTCGTTGCCGATGCTCGAGAGGCCCTGACTGCGGTGTCGGCCGCCCTCGAGTCCGCCGGCTATCGCGGGACGGCCGAGGCCTACCGCCGGCGGATCGGCCAGCTCAAGACCGAGTGGGACGGCATCGTGACGGGCCTTCGGACTGGGGCCGGTGCAACCGGGGATCTCGGTCAGGCCGAGGTGATCGGGATCGTCAACGACGCCCTGGGCGGGACGGCGACCGTGATCTGCGCTGCCGGGAGCCTGCCCGGAGACCTGCTGAAGCTGTGGCGCGCCGAGGACCCCAAGACGTACCACGTCGAGTACGGCTATTCGTGCATGGGCTACGAGGTCGCAGCCGGGCTGGGCGTGGCACTCGCGGAGCCGGAGCGGCGCGTCGTGGTCATGGTCGGAGACGGCTCGTACCTGATGCTCAACTCGGAGATCGTCACTGCCGTCGCTGAGGGCTTGAAGTTCACGATCGTCCTGCTCGACAACCACGGCTTCGGATGCATCACGGGCCTGGCTCGATTGGTCGGCGTGCCCGACTTCGGCAACGACCTGCGCTTCCGCGACAAGGACCGCAACCGCCTGACCGGACCATACGTGCCGGTTGATTACCGCGCCCATGCGGAGGCGATGGGGGCACTCGCGATCTTCGCCGAAACGCGAGCGGAACTGGCCGCCGCCCTCGCGGCAGCGGATCAGGCAGACCGGGTCACGGTCATCGTCGTGCCGATCGATCCCGAGCAGCGCGTCCCGGGCTTCGAGGGTTGGTGGGACGTCCCCGCCGCCGAGGTGAGCGAGCAGCCCGGGATCCGGGCGGCCCGCCGTGGATACGACCAGGGACGCGCCCGGCAGCGGATCGGGTGACGAAGGCAGGCGCCCCATCCCCGCACGCTGATCTGGAGGAGCGCGCGCGCCTCGGCCGGTGGCTCGTGATGCGCACGGTGGCGGCCAGCGGAGCCGGCCACATCGGTGGCCCGATGTCCGCGATGGATCTTCTGACCGCGCTCTACTTCCAGGTGCTGAACATCCGGCCGGACGAACCGGACTGGCCGGACCGAGACCGCTTCATCCTGTCGAAGGGCCACTCAGCGATTGGGCTCTACGCCGTCATGGCCCAGCGCGGCTACTTCCCGATCGACGAGCTGGCGACCTTCGACAAGGGCAACTCACGGCTCCAGGGCCACCCAGACATGACGCGTCTGCCCGGTCTCGACGCATCGACCGGATCGCTCGGGCAGGGTCTTGCGGTTGGGGTCGGGATCGCGCTCGGAGCTCGGCTTCGAGGACGCGACCTGCGGACGTTCGTGATGCTCGGCGACGGCGAGTGCCAAGAAGGGATGGTCTGGGAATCCGTCGCGATCGCCGCCCGATACCGCCTGACCAACCTGATCGCGATCGTCGACGACAACGGCCTGCAGCAATACGGCTGGCCGGCCGCGGACGGGCCTGACGCGCGCGACGACGCGCGCGGCGACCGCAGCGAGCCGTGGCCGAGAGGCAACCTCCGCGCCGTGTTCGAGGGGTTCGGCTGGCGGGTCCTCGAGATCGACGGGCACGACTTCGGCGCGATCTTTGGGGCATGTGCGGACGCCCGCGAGGCGGGGGCAGGCGAGCGACCCACCGCAATCCTGGCCCACACCATCAAGGGTCGGGGACTCTCGTTCACCGAAGGAATCCACGCGTGGCACGCTCGCATCCCAACGCCCGATGAACTCGCAACGGCGCGCGTTGAGCTGGGCATCGATGCGTCGGGAGAGCCCCGGTGAGGTCGCAGCGCGAGACCTGGGCGGACACGCTCGCCGGGCTCGCTGCAACGAACCCAGAAGTCCTCGTTCTTGATGGGGACCTGGGCACCTCGACCAAGGCGGACGTCTTTGCGCGACGGCATCCGGATCGCTTCCTGCAGATGGGGATTGCCGAACAGAACATTGTCGGCGTGGCCGCCGGCCTGGCGTCCATGGGCTACGTCCCCTGGCTGTCATCGTTTGCCGTCTTCCTGACCCATCGAGCCCTCGATCAGGTCCGCCTGCTCGTCGCGCAGCCGGGCGCGAACGTCAAGATCGGCGCCGGATACGCCGGGCTGCTGACCGGCCTTACAGGCAAGACCCACCAGGACGTCCAGGACCTTGCGATCATGCGCGCGATGCCCGGGATGACGGTCCTGGCGCCCGGTGACGAGTTCGAGTGTGCCGCCATGACCCGCTGGGCCACGGATGTCGCCGGTCCGGTGTACCTGCGCCTCACGCGGGATCCGACACTGCCACTGTTCGATGACACCTATCGGTTCGAGCTCGGCCGCGTCTACCCGTTGCGCGAGGGGCGCGACGTCCTGTTGATCTCGACTGGTCCGCAGACCGGACGATGCCTCGAAGCGGCCTCGTTGCTCGAGTCCTCCGGCGTCTCTTCGGGCGTCCTCCACGTGCCGTCGATCAAGCCCGTCGATGTGTCGGCGGTCGTCGCGGCTGTGCGCGGCTCAGAACTTCTGGTCAGCGTCGAGGAGCACAGTGTTCTCGGCGGCCTCGGCGGGCTGCTCGGCGAGCTCCTCACGACCCACCTGCCCAGACGCCTCGTGCGGATCGGACTTGAGGACTGCTGGGGAGAGTCAGCACCCAACGACTTCCTGCTCGAGAAGCATGGGCTCAGCGCGGCACGAATCGCGGAGCGGGTGATGCTCGAGCTACAGGGCACGCCCACGAGGAGGAACGCATGACGATGAAGCCGATCCGACATCTGGTCTCGGTCCCCGGCCCTGGCGCGCAGCTTGCAATCACCCCCGAGTCGGTCGGCTGGAAGTACGTTTCGTCCAGCGTCGTGGCCCTTTCGGCGGGTGAGACGCATCAGGGAGACAGCGGACCAAATGAGGTCGCCATCGTCCCGCTCAGCGGCACGGCGCGATTCGAATTCGCCGGCCAGGCCCACACGATCTCGCGGCGCGACGTGTTCACGGAGTTGCCCCACGTGGCGTATCTGCCGCCCCGGACGACGTATTCGATCACGGCGATCGAGACGTTCGAGTTCGCGACCGGAGGCGTCCCGGCCGAAGGTCGCTACCCGGCCAGGATGATCGCCCCGGCCGAGCTGGCGACGGCCGTGCGCGGCGGCGCGAACGTCAGCCGTGGCGTCACCGGGACCCTCGACATGAGCCTACCGGCGGAACGACTTATCGCCTACGAGATCATCACCCCGAGTGGCAACTGGTCGAGCTTCCCGCCGCACCGCCATGACGGCATGGCTGGGACCTCCTACCACGAGGAGACCTACTACTTCCGTCTTCAGCCGCACGACGGGTTTGCCTTCATGCGGATCTACTCGCCCGAGAGTGGCCTCGATCTCTCGTATGCCGCCCGCGACGGTGATCTCATCATGGTCCACGAGGGCTATCACACCGTGGCCACGGCGCCCGGGACCAACGCGTACTACCTCAACTTCCTGGGCGGTGACGTCCGCCCGGTGACCCAGCTCTTCGACTCGGCCTACGTCTGGGTGGCCGAGGACTGGACGGGCAATCCGGCCACGATCCCCGTCGGGAGTGCGCCGCCCGAAGACTGAACGGGACGGCATCCGCCCAGCGTTAACCGAGGCCCGAGAAGTATTGACGCCCCTCCGGTCGAATGCTACCTTCCCTGCAATCGGTTGCGCATTCGGAGGAGCACTACATCGATGCCTGGTCCAGGGCTCGATCTACTCGGGCCGGAGGAGCTGGCCGAGGTCGCTGAGGTCCTCGCCAGCGGCCACCTGGCCCGATACGGGCCCGACGACGACTCGTTTCCGGCCAAGGTGCGCACCTTCGAGGAACTGGTCGTGGAACGATCCGAGACGAAGTACGCCCTCGCCCTCAACTCGGGCACGAGTGGCCTCTATCTCGCACTGGTCGGGCTCGGGATCGGCCCAGGGGACGAGGTCATCGTTCCGGGCTTCACCTTCGTCGCCACCATCAGCTCGGTCATCTACGCACGAGCTCGGCCGGTACTCGCGGAGATCGACGACTCGTTCGACCTCGACCCCGCCGACGTCGAGGCGCGGATCACGCCGCGCACGCGGGCGATCGTCGTGGTCCATATGCTCGGGAATCCCGCTCGCCTCGATGAGCTCAAGGCCGTTGCCGCGCGCCACGCCCTGCCCCTCATCGAGGATGCCGCGCAGGCCTTTGGCGCGACGTACCACGGCCAGTGGGTTGGCGGTCACGCGGCTGCCGGGGTGTACAGCTTCAACGAGTTCAAGACGATCACCTGTGGCGATGGCGGCATGCTCATCACCAACGACAAAGCGCTCTACCGGCGGGCCTTCGCCATGCACGACCAGGGCCACAGCCCCAACCGGCGCGGGATCGAGATCGGCAACCGTTCGTTTCTCGGGCTCAACTTTCGGATGACCGAGCTTCAGGGGGCGGTTCTGCTCGCCCAGGTGCGCCGGCTCGACCAGATTCGCGACCACCTCCGAGCGAATAGAGACATCGTGCGGAGCGTCGTCGGTGACATCCCCGGGATCGGCTTTCGGACCCTTCCAGATCCCGACGGCGACCTCGCAACGCATCTGGTCGTCGTCTTCCCCGACGCGGCGACCGCGGGCGCCGTGGCGGCCGAGGTGGGCTCGATCACGCTGGCGGCGTCTGGCTGGCATGTCTACAACCACATGGAGCACGTCCTCTCTGGACGGACGATCACCGGCCGTGGATGCCCGTTCGACTGCGCATGCACGGACGACCGGCCGGCTGCCTACCGGGCCGGGATGCTCCCGGCCACCGACCGATTGCTCGAGCGGTCCATGAGCTTCGCCATCGGCGTCCGGGATCCGAACCTGGCTCCGTTCGGGCTTGGGATCCGCGATGGCCACGACGTGGCCCGTGCGCGGGCCGAGCAGTTTCGATCCATTGCCGAGCGCGTGCTGGGCGTCGGCGGGACACCGAACTGATGGCGGCTCCCGGTGCCACGCCGCACCGTCGGGTCGTACTCGACGACGTGGCCCGCATGGCCAAGGTCTCGAGGTCGACGGCGTCCCGGGCGCTGGTCGACGATCCACGGATCAGCGAGCCGACGCGCAGTGCCGTCAAGCACGCGGCGACCGAGCTCGAGTATGTGCCAAATGCGGCAGCCCGCAGCCTCCGGGCTCGCCGGACGAAGATCCTCGGCCTGTTGATGGCGAACCTGAGCGACCCGGTGCACGGGGAGATCGCCGAGGCCTTCGAACAGGCGGCCTGGGCCGGTGGCTATCGGGTCATCTTCTCGATCGGCCTGCAGGATCCCGCGCTCGAGCGACGAGCGCTCCGAACGTTCACCGAGCAGGCGGCCGACGGGGTCGCGATGGTCTCGTGCGTCCTGGCCCCGAGCGAGGCGCGAGCGCTTGTCCAGCCCGATCGACTGATCATCGTCCAGCCCGATCACCGCCGGGCGCAGCGCTACCGTGGCCCGCTCAGCCCGGGCGTGATCATGACGGACGACGCCCAGGGCGTAGAGGCGGTCGTCGACCACCTCGTCGCAAACGGGTACCGGGATATCGCCTATGTCGGTAGCGGGGCGCGGGCGTCGAGCACGGTCCACCGTGAGGCCGTGGCGCGGGCCCTCAAGCGGCACGGAATCCAGCCCCGTCTTGACCGCTTCCCGAGCCCGAGCGATAGCTGGCGCGCACCCGAGGCCCTGGCCGCGCTGATCGCGGCCGATCTGCCCGAAGCGCTCATCTGCTACGAGGACGTCCTGGCGCTCGCGCTGATGGACGCATTGCGCGGGCTTGGTATCCGGGCCCCCCAGGATGTCGGGATCGTAGGCTTCGACGGGATCCCGTTTGCCGAATTCTCGAACCCGCGGCTGACGACCGTGACCACACCCCTGGCCGAGCTTGGGCGACTCGCGGCCGCTGCGCTGCTTGGGGCAATCCAGACGGGGCAGCTGCCTGAACCGATGGTCCTGTCGGTGGACCTGATCGTCCGTGAGAGCACCCTTGCAGGCGGGCCGGGCAGCGCAGCGGGAGTTGCAGTTGCCTGATTCCCAGCCCGCGATCGAGCTCATCGACGCCACGAAGCGCTACGGCGATGTCGTGGCGCTCGACGGTGTCTCCCTCCAGATCGAAGCAGGTGAGTTCTTCTGCCTTCTGGGACCATCTGGATGCGGGAAGACGACGACCCTGAACCTGATCGGCGGATTCGTCCCGCTCACGTCGGGTGAGCTGCGGATCGAAGGACGCAGGGTGAACGATCTGCCGCCGCACCAGCGGAACGTGAACACGGTGTTCCAGAACTACGCCCTGTTTCCGCACATGACCGTGGCAGACAATGTCGCGTTCGGGGTGCGGATGGAGGGAATGTCGAGCGGGGAGGCCGGTAGACGTGCGGCCGAGTACCTCGAACTCGTCGACCTCGCGGAATTCCGCGATCGCTACCCGACCCAACTGTCGGGAGGGCAGGCCCAGCGCGTCGCCCTTGCCCGCGCGCTTGCGAAGCGCCCGGCAGTGCTGCTGCTCGATGAGCCACTCGGGGCGCTCGACCTCAAGCTGCGCAAGCAGATGCAGGTCGAGCTGGCGCGCATCCACCGTCAGGTCGGAACGACCTTCGTGTTCGTAACCCACGACCAGGAGGAGGCCCTGTCGATGGCGACACGGATCGCAGTCATGGCCGGCGGACACGTCCGTCAGATAGGCACGCCGCGAGAGATCTACCATCGGCCCGTCGACCGGTTCGTGGCCGACTTCATCGGGGAATCGAACTTCCTCGACGGCCACGTGACCGACAGCAGCAGCGGGCCTGTCTTCCTATTGAGCGACGGAACCCTAGTGCCGGCGCCGGCAGGTTGGGCCGGCACCACCAGCGGTCGCGTCGAGCTCATGATCCGGCCCGAATCGGTGAGGGTCGGCCGCCAGGCGCCCGTCGGATCGACGCCGACTGTCGTCATCGGCGGCCGCGCGACGAACGTCGCTTTCATGGGCAACCACACCAGGATCACGGTTCAGTCCGACGCCGGGGTGCTTGTGGCGATGCGGTTTCATGGCGAGTCGGACGAGAAGGCCGTCGAGGAGGAGATGTTTGATCAACAGGTGTCCGTCTGGTGGGATCCGCGTGAGTCGACGGTCGTCTCGGCCGGCGACGAACCTGGACACAAGGAAGAGACTCAAGGAGGGCCTGGGAAATGAATACATTGGATCATCGATTTTCGCGACGCCGGTTCCTGCAGGCTTCCGCGGCCCTGGGGGCCACGGTCTCGCTCGGCGGAATCGCGGCCGCATGCAACGTTGTCGGGCAACAGGGAGGAACCTTCAACTGGATGACCTGGAGCGACCACTACATCGGCGACCAACTCAAGGCCATCGAGACGTCCGACAAGATCATCGCGAACATTTCCGAGCTCAGCGGCAACGCTGAAGGGTTCGCCAAGCTCAAGGAAGTCAAGGGCCAGCTTGACATGATGTCGGGCGACGCGCTGTGGGTGGTCGCCTACCACGAGGCCGGGCTCATCGATCCGATCAACCTCAACGACCTCAAGGTCTCGTCCCAGCTGTACTCGCTCGCCAGGGAGTTCAAGATCTGGACGGTACCGGGTGGCTACATGGGCTATCCAATCGGCTGGTCGCCGATCAGCATCTACTACAACCCAGAGTTCGTCAGCCCGGCCCCGGATTCCTGGGACGTGCTGCTCGATCCCAAGTACAAGGGCCGGGTGGTCGTCGAGAACCAGCCAGAGGAGATCACTGCCTACATGGGCAGGGCGGCCGGCTTTGACAACCCCTACGACATGACCGATGACCAGCTGGCGACGACGAAGGGATACCTCGAGAGGCTCAAGCCGAATGTCCTGCGCTTCGCGCAGCAGGCGACAGACACCGTCAACGCGATGGTCAGCGGGGAGGCTTGGCTCGTCACCGGGAACCTCGGAAACGAGGACAGGGTCAAGGACGCCGGCGGACCTGAGTGGAAGAGCTTCGTGCCGAAGGAGGGAACGGTCGGCTGGTTCGATTCCGAGATGATCGTCAAGGAAGGCGCCAACAAGAAGCTGCTCCTGCCGTTCCTGGAGAAGGCCGAGCAGGCGGAGAACATCGCGGCGAACTTCCTCGCGTACGGTCGGCCGCTGTTCAACGAGGCCGCCTACAAGGTGCTGGTCAACGCGGGCCACGAGGACCGCGCAAAGCGGTACCTGTACGACAAGCCGGAGACCGTCAACACGATGACCCTGAAGGGCCCGGGGCTATCGACTGCGAAGGGCATCCAGCTCTTCAACGAGGTCTTTGGGGCCTGATCGGCCGCTGATGTCAGCTGAGATCTTCGGCGGGGCCACCGTGGCCCCGCCGACCACGAGGACGATCGGCCGCGGCGCCCGGCTACGGCAGCTGGCGCCCTCCCTTCCTGCCGGGGTCATCCTGGTCGGTTTGTTCTTCGCGCCTTTGACACTCATGTTCGTCTTCTCGTTCTGGTACACGAACGAGATCCTGGACATCGTGCCGACCTGGAGCCTCCAGAACTACACCAACTTCTTCGACAACCCGACCTACGTCCGTACCCTCGCCAAGACGATCATCATGGGCACTGCCGCGACACTCGCATGTCTCCTGATGGCGTTTGCCGTCGCCTACTTTCTCGCCCGCTACGTTTCTCGTCGCTGGGCAACGTTCGCCCTCCTCGCGATCGTCGTTCCCTTCTGGACGAGTTACCTGTTGCGCGTCTATTCATGGCAGGCCATCCTCGGTGAGTTCGGTGCCATCAACCAGGTGCTCATGGGGCTCGGCTTGATCTCGGTGCCGTCACGGCTGTTCGTCTACAACGACCTCAGCACATTCATCGTGCTCGTCTACGTCTACCTCCCATTCGCCACGCTCGCGCTCTACGCGTCCCTCGACCGCTTCGACTTCACCCAGCTGACGGCCGCCCAGGACCTGGGCGCGCGCCCGGACAAGGCCTTCCGTCACATCCTGCTGCCGCAGATCCGGCCCGGCATCATCACCGCCTGCATCTTCGTCTTCATCCCAATCCTCGGCGAGTTCCTCACGCCGATCATGGTCGGCGGCGCCAACGGCTACTTGATCGCCAATCTCATCTCCAACTTCTTCAAGAATGCGCTCATTCCGGAGGGTGCGGCGGTCGCATTCATGGTCGCGGCGCTCGTCACAATTCTCCTGGTCGTCTTCCGTCGCTACCTCCGGATCGAGGATGTCGTCGCCCGTGGCTAAGCACGTCGGACCACTCGAAGCGATGCCCGTCAGTCGCTACTCCCGGGTCGTGAGTTGGGGCCTTCGCCTCTGGTTCGGCCTGATGATGGTGTTCCTGTACGTGCCGATCATGTTCATGATCGTCTTCTCATTCGATGAATCGCGGACGCCTGGCCTGCCGATCACCGGCTTCACGCTGAAGTGGTACGAGGCGATGCTCGACAATCGCATCCTGATCGGGGCCCTCTGGAACTCCCTGACCGTCGCCGCGGTCGTGGCCGTGCTGGCCACGACCATCGGAACGATGGCTGCCTTCGTCCTCGTCCGCGGCGGCCTGCGACGTCCGAACGTCGTCCGGATCGCCTACACGATGCCGATCATGGTGCCGGGCGTCCTCATCGGTGTCGCGCTCCTCATCTTCTTGTCCCGGGTCATCCACGCGCCGCTCTCGCTCGTCACAGTCATCGCCGGCCACCTCGTGTTCACGGTCCCATTCGTCGTCCTCATCGTGGCCGCCCGCCTGCAGGGCTTCGACCGAGCACTCGAATGGGCTGCCGCCGATCTCGGGGCATCACCGCGACGGGCGATCCGCTACATCGTGCTACCACTCATCGCGCCGGCGATCATGGCCGGTGCCCTGATCAGCGTGACGCTCTCGGTCGACGAATTCATAATCACTTGGTTCACCATTGGCGCCCAGGCGACATTGCCGACGTACATCTATACCCAGGTCAAGTTCGGCGTCACGCCGGAGGTCAATGCCGTGGCTACGGTCCTGCTCGTCGGGACGTTGACACTCCTCGCTGTGGCGGCACTCATCCTGACTCGGGGCCGGGCGCTGAGTTCCCGGCTGCGACGCCGCCGGGAGGCTGCGTGATGCGAGCCGCGGTCTTCAAAGGTGGCGGCGTCGTCCGACTCGAGGACGTGGCGGAGCCGACGGTTGAACGAGCGGACGACGTCGTCATCGAGGTCGAGGCGTGCGGGATTTGCGGGACCGATCTCCAGATCCTGAACGTGCCACCCGGCCACCCAGCCAATGCCGGCGTGGTCATGGGCCATGAATTCATTGGCCGGGTCAGCGCGGTCGGCTCGAGCTCCAACGGGGTGGCGGTCGGACAGAGGGTGACGGTGGACCCCGATC
>JBKKBB010000144.1:0-10884 GCA_046714395.1 Candidatus Limnocylindrales bacterium
CATGATCGGCGTGCGCCCCCTCGCCGGGTTCGGGGACGACCTGGTCCACGACCCCCAGCGCGAGTTGATCGTCGGCGGACATCTTCATCGCCAGGGCAGCCGTGGCGGCCTCGTCCGCGGACCGCCACAGGATGGCGGCACAGCCTTCCGGGCTGATCACCGTATAGACCGCGTTCTCCAGCGCGATGACGGTGTCGCCCACGGCGATGGCGATGGCACCGCCGGAGCCGCCCTCACCGGTGATGACGGCAACGATCGGTGTCCGGAGGCGGGTCATCAGGCCGATCGACCTGGCGATCGCCTCGGCGATCCCGCGCTCCTCGGATTCGGGTCCGGGGTGGGCGCCCGGCACATCCACGAAGGTCACCACGGGCAGGCCGAATCGCTCCGCGAGCTCCATCGCCCGCATGCCCTTGCGATATCCCTCCGGATGGGGCATGCCGAAGTTGCGCCGGACGTTCTCGTCGGTGTCGGCGCCCTTCTGCTGGCCGATAAAGACCACCCGGTGCCCGTCGATCCGGGCGAAGCCACAGGCCATCGCCGCGTCGTCCCCGA
This sequence comes from Candidatus Limnocylindrales bacterium, assembly GCA_046714395.1. Taxonomy (GTDB): domain Bacteria; phylum Chloroflexota; class Limnocylindria; order Limnocylindrales; family CSP1-4; genus UBA5189. Next base: position 556 of record JBKKBB010000144.1, read on the forward strand.
AGGCCCGATCGCCGTGGAGCTCCACGATCTCGTCGGCCATCTCGTTGAGCAGTTCGAGCGTCCGCGGCCGACGAAGATTGCGGGCCAGCTGGACGCGATTCCACATCGTCGCCTTGGCATCGTCCGGGACGTCCTCCCCAGCCCCGCTGCGGCGACCGAGCAGTCGGTCAACCACGGGTCCGCTCCCGGTCGGCGGCACGCGCCGGCGGAATCGCAGCCCGCTCCGCCATGTCCCCCTGAGGCGACGCGGCTGGATCGGCGTCCGTCCCGAGATCCGGGACGACCTTTTCGGCGAGGGAGGTCAGGAAGCCGATGGGATCGAACATCGGGCGCGTCTCGCCCGCCGTCGGCTCGAGCTGTGACGGCACGAGGTAGCGGAGGAGCTGGATGATCTCGCCCCGGAGTTCGCTGCGGTGAACGACCCGGTCGACGAACCCGTGCTCAAACAGGAATTCAGAGCGCTGGAAGCCAGGGGGCAGCTCCTGGGCGATCGTGCCGGCGGCCACCCGCGCCCCGGCAAACCCGATCAGGGCGTTTGGCTCGGCGAGGTTGACGTCGCCCAGGACCGCGTAGGACGCGAACACGCCGCCGGTCGTCGGGTCGCTCATGATCGAGACATACGGGACTCCAGCCGCTCGCAGCCGCTCGAGTGCCGCGCAGGTCTTGGCCAGCTGCATCAGGGCCAGAGTGCCTTCCTGCATCCGAGCTCCGCCGGACGCCGACACGATGATCAGGGGGATCCGATCGTTCAGCGCCTGCTCGGCGGCGCGGGTGACCTTCTCGCCGACCACGGCCCCCATGGACCCACCCATGAACCCGAAGTCCATGACACACAGGGACACGTGGTGCCCATCGATGGTGGCAATGCCGCGAACGGCGGCGTCGCGCATGCCGGTCGCGACCTGGGCCGCAGCGAGGCGGTCGGGATAGGGCTTCTGATCGACGAAATCGAGGGCGTCGACACTCTGGAGTCCGGCGTCCAGTTCATGAAAGCTGCGCGCATCGACGAGCTGCGCGATGCGCGTCTGGGCCGACAGGCGAAAGTGGTGCGCGCAGGTTGGACAGACGCGATCGGACTTCTCGAGCTGCTTGTTGAACAACATCTCGGTACAGGACGGGCACTTCGTCCACAGATCGGGCGGATAGACATCCTTGCGCGGCCGGAATGAGGGCAGCTTGATCGGCATCGCTTCCCCTACGCCGGCCGGCCGCGGAGGGCGTGGGCGGCGCGTGCGGCACGGGCCATCGGGGAGCTGTTGACCCTGGAACGCCGCCAGGCGATCCACGCCGCGCCCGCCAGGCTGAGCGCGGAGGCGGCCACGGCACCACCGACAAGCAGTGGCAGGGCCGGGTGCGAGGCGTGTTCGATCTCGGGATCCTGGCCGACTGTCTCGAGGCCCGGATGCAGGTCACGGATCGGGAACGGCTCGGGGCGCGGGCCCCATTCGCCACCGGCGGCGATCGGCAGGCGCATGGCCGCGGCGGCCTCGGCCAGACGAACCGCCAGACGCTCCTCGAACCGGAATGACGGGTGGAATCGGGGCAGGTCGCGGGTCAGGCGTTCTGACGCGAGGCGGACGCCTCGGTCGAGGCGGTCGGATTCGGACCGCCGAGCACGACCGGCTCCGAACCACGATCGACGCCGGCCACCGGTCGGCGCAGCGACCTCGTCGGCCGGTCCCCGATCTCCGGCGGCCATCAGCGCGTCCAGGTAGCGGTCGGTGACGAGGGCGTCGACCTCGACGACTTCGCGGCCGAGCAGCGTCATGAGCGCCGACGTGGTCCGGATGGACCCCGACGCGACACGCCACCGAGGTCGCGGGCGACGGTCTTGAGCGCCCGATGCAGGAGCACGCGCACGGCGCCCTCGGATCTGCCCATCACGCCGGCGATTTCCGCCGTGCTCAGCTCGTTCACGAAACGCAGGACGAGCGCCCGCCGACGGTCTCCGGGAAGACGCCCGACGGCACGCCACGCAGCCGATGCCTCATCGCGGAGCACGGCGTCCGCCTCCACGTTGAGGGGATCCGAGATGACGACCGCCGCCGCGTCGTCGAGAACCGTGGCAGGGTTGCGGCGAGCGGTCCGGCGCTCATTGGCGATGACGTTCCTGGCGATCTGGAAGAGCCAGACCTTGAACGTGGACGCCCCGTCGCCGTCCTCCGGCTGCGCCCGCTCCTCGAACCGGGGCAGGTTCGCGAGCGCCGCCAGGAAGGTGCGCGAGGTGGCGTCCTCGGCCGCATGATGATTGCCGAGCTCGTAGTAGGCGAAGCTGTACACAGGAGCCACATACCGCCGATAGAGGGCCTCGAACCGGGCCGGGTCCCGACGTGCCGCATCGACGAGCGGACGATCGAGGTCCAGGTGCGCGATCCGGGAAACGGCGGTTGATGCCGCTCCCGCCCTCCTGAATACCGGCCGAGCCATTTCGTTACACCTCGACCAAAGATTGGAGGCGCAGGTGGAGGACCTCGCCGGCGAATACGTGCTGTTCGCGAGTGCCGCCGTCGGCGTCCTCGGCGGCCACGACGAGCGCTCCCGAAGCGCCGTCCACACCGATCGCCCGGGCCGTGGTGGTGCTCCCATCCAGGCTGGAAAGCGTCACGAGGTGCCCGGTCGTGACCTGGCGGTCGGTCCAGCCGGCGACATCGAACCGACCAGCGCGCAGGGCACCGACCCGTGTCTCGAGACGACGGAGGAAGCCGTCGAGCAGCCCGTCCCGATCGATCGGTCGATCGCCGGACACCTCGCGCAGCGAGGTCATCGAGCCGGCCAATTCGGGGGGGAAGGCCGTCGCCGGCCAATCCGCGTTGATGCCGATGCCCACGATCGCGCGGGGATCCGGGCTGCCGAGACCTTCGGTCTCACCGAGGATGCCGGCGACCTTGCGAAGCGCCATCGGCGCTGTGCGTCGCTCGAGGGCCTCGGCCGCGCCGAGATCGCCCACGAGGACCCCGTTCTGGCCGCCTTGAACGACGACGAGGTCGTTGGGCCACTTGAGGCGGAGTGTGCCCTCGGCCAGGCCGGCCGCATCCTCGGCAGCATCGGCCATGGCCAGTGCCACCAGAGCTGCGAGACGCCAGGCGTCCTGGGCCGGCAGCCAGGTCGGTCGAAATCCGAGCGAGCAGAGCAGGGCGGCGCCGGGCGGCGCGGACCAGGAGCGTCCATCCCGGCCCCGTCCCGCGGTTTGCCGATCCGCGACCGCGACGCAGATCTCGGGCGACCCCTCGGCCAGCCAGCCGCGAACGACGTCGTTCGTCGAGCCAACGGCGGCGGACCGCTCCACGCGCGTAAAGGCACCGGCAACCCCGCGGAGGGTCATCCGCTCATCCTGCCGCCGAGACCGGGGGGACGGCGTCGACCGGATCCGGGGTAGCCAGCTCAAAGGCTCCGTGCAGGGCTGTCAAGGCCCGTTGCAGCTCGTCCTCCGCGATCATGCAGGTGATCCGGACCTCGGACGTCGAGATCATCTCGATGTTCACGCCCGCATCGGCCAGCGTGCCGAACATTCGCGCCGCGTAACCGGGGGCGTTGTGCAGCCCGGCTCCCACGATCGAGACCTTGGCCACGGACGCATCGGTGGTCAGCTCGCGGGCGCCAAGGTCGGTCACGATGGGACCAAGGACCTTCCTGGCCTTGGCCAGCTCGACCCGAGGCACGGTGAACGACATGTCGGTCGAGCCCTCGTGGCCGACGTTCTGGACGATCATGTCCACGTTGATCCCGGCCTCGGCCAGCGGCTCGAAGATCGCGCGGGCAACGCCCGGCCGATCCGGGACTGCCACGATCGTGACCTTGGCGACGTTGCGGTCGTGGGCGAGGCCCCGGACCTTGTTGCGTTGCTCCACGAGCGGGTCCTCCTTGATGAGCGTGCCCGGAGCGTCTTCGAACGAGCTCAGGACCTCGATGACGACGGTGTTGACCCACCCGAGCTCGACGGCTCGGACCTGCATGACCTGGGCGCCCTGATGGGCAAGCTCCAGCATCTCCTCGTAGCCGATCACCGACAACTGTCGCGCCGTCGGCACAACCCGCGGGTCGGCGGTGTAGATGCCCCGGACATCGGTGAAGATCTGGCAGCGGTCCGCCCGGAGCGTTGCGGCCAGCGCGACCGCCGTCGTGTCGGATCCACCACGCCCGAGGGTGGTCATCTCGGCACGGCCCACGGCATCGGCGCTCTGGCCCTGGAACCCGGCGACGATGACGACGTTGCCACGGGCAAGTTCCTCGCGGACGCGGACCGGGTCCACCTTGGCGATCCTGGCGCGGCCGTGGCGCCCGTCTGTGGTGATCCCGGCCTGCGGGCCGGTCAGCGAGATTGCCGGAACGCCGACGGCGTGCAGCGCCATGGACAGAAGCGTCGCGCTCTGGTGCTCGCCGGTCGCCAGGAGCATGTCCAGTTCGCGCGCGTCGGGCTCGTCGGTGATGGCCGCGGCCAGGGCCAGCAGCCAGTCGGTTGCGTCCCCCATGGCGGACACGACCACGACCAGGTCGGAACCGGCCGCACGCTCCCGCGCGATCCGGCGCGCGACACGCCGGATTCGATCCGCGTCCGCCACGGAAGAGCCGCCAAATTTCTGCACGACGAGTGGGCGCTGCATCGGGCGCGCATTCTACCCGACGCCCTTGGAAGGCCTGCGCGGCACGGCGCGGCTCGGCGCGCCGTGCGATCAGCGCTTGATCAGGCTCCAGCCGACGATCACGACCACGACGAAGGCGACGACCGGGAGCCAAAGACCGGGCAACACGGACTGAAAGGCCTGGACGACGCCCTGGACGGCATCGCCGAGCGCACGGAACGCACCACCGACGAGACCGGCGATCCCGCCCGCGATCGTGCTGACGAGGTTGCCCGCAATGTCCATTGGACCAGTGTTGACGGCGCGTCAACACTGGCGTGGCAGACCCGGCGTGGCAGACCCGACGGGGCCGCAGTCGGCGCAGCGGCCCCGGCCGCGACGCTCAGGCCGTCGGCAGGATCCTGGCGCCGGTGTTCCGCGGCGCGACCACTTCGACCCGTCCGGGCAGGTCGGAATCCGCCGCGGCGGCCCGGAAGGCGGACTGGATCCGCGCCACGCCGGCCACGCTGTCGGTGAACGCGATGATCGTGGAGCCGGCCCCACTCAGGCAGGCACCGATCGCCCCGGCCGCGCGCGCGTCCGCGACCATCCGGGGCAACTGTGGATAGACGGCCGCCCGGTACGGCTCGTGTAGGCGATCCTCCGTCAGGATCTCGAGGATGTCTCGCCGGCCGGTGGCCATCCCCGCGACCCCGAGGGCGACCCGCCCGAGATTGGCAACCGCATCCGCCCTCGGGACCGTGGTCGGCAGCACGCGTCGCATCTCGCCGGTATCGAGGCGGAGATCGGGGATGAAGAGAACGGCCCGGAGGCCGCGCGGAACGTCGAACCGAATCGCCTCCACGGCGTCCCCGAGGGCGGCCGACACCACGAACCCACCCAGGAGCGCCGGGGCCGCGTTATCCGGATGTCCCTCGATCTCGGTGGCGAGCCGGAGCAGCTCGGCCATCGGCAGGGCGTCGTCCAGGAGGGCATTGGCGGCGAGCAGGCCGCCCACCGTCGCGGACGCGCTGGAACCGAGGCCGCGCGCAAGCGGGATCCGGTTAACCATCTCGATCCCCCAGGTCGTCCCCTCCGGGAGCTCCCCACGAGCCGCCCGAATCGCCGCTTCGACCCCCCGGATGAACCGGTTGCCATCGTCGGCCGCGAGTTCCCCGGCACCCTCGCCCTCGACTTCGATCTCGTGACGCCCCTTGTCCCAGCCGCGCACTTCGAGCACGATCTGGTTGGTCAATTCGAGCGCCATCCCGAGACAGTCGTAGCCCGCGCCGAGATTGGCGGTGGTCGCCGGCACCTCGACCGTGACCCGGCGTCCGTCCAGCTCGGCCAGCCAGCTCGTGGTCATGGAGCGACCGTGCTCACGACATCACCAGCCGAGCACCGAGCGGACCGCATCGATTGACGCACCCGCGTCCAGGATCCCGCCTCCGGCCGTGCGCTCGGCCGTTTCGGGGTCCTTCAATCCGTTCCCGGTCAGGACCGCGACCACGAGTGCATCGGGATCGATGACGCCGCTTCCGGCGAGCTGGGCGACGCCGGCGATGCTGGCCGCGGACGAGGGTTCGCAAAAGACGCCCTCGAGGCGGGCGAGGTCGCGGTACGCCGTGAGGATCTCGCCGTCGGTGACCGCCTCGATCCGCCCGTCGGATTCGTCGCGCGCGGCCGTGGCGAGCGTCCACGAGGCCGGGTTGCCGATCCGGATCGCCGTGGCGAAGGTCTCGGGATGCTCCACGGGCCGTCCAAGCACGATCGGCGCGGCGCCGGCCGCCTGGAACCCGAGCATCCGCGGGCGGCTGGACACGCGGCCGGCCTCCGCGTAGTCCGTGAACCCGGCCCAGTAGGCGCTGATGTTGCCGGCGTTGCCGACCGGTATGGCGAGGAAGTCGGGGGCACGGCCGAGGTCGTCGCAGACCTCGAACGCGGCCGTCTTCTGCCCGGCGATCCGGTGCGGATTCACCGAGTTCACCAGCGTGGTGGGGTGATCGGCGCGAGCCGCCATCTCGCGGACGACGGCCAGCGCCTGATCGAAGTTGCCGTCCACCGCGACGACGCGCGCCCCGGCGACGAGCGCCTGGAGGAGCTTGCCCGCCGCGATCGCGCCCTTCGGGAGAACCACCACGACCTCGAGGCCGGCGGCAGCCCCGTAGGCCGCGGCCGATGCCGAGGTGTTGCCGGTCGAGGCGCAGATCACCGATCGGGCGCCGGCCTCAACGGCCCGGGCGACGGCGACGACCATGCCCCGATCCTTGAACGAGCCCGTGGGGTTCAAACCCTCGAGCTTCAGGTGCAGGTTGCGCAGCCCGAGCTGGGCGCCAAGACGGCGCGCGTGGACGAGCGGCGTTGAGCCCTCGCCGAGCGACAGCCGCGGGGTCGACTCGGTCAACGGCAGCCACTGCCCGTAGCGCTCGAGGAGGATCGGTCGAACAGCGGATGCGTTCACCGGACCACCGGATAGGCCGCCCCTGACGGCCCCACGAAGACGTCGCCGGTGGCCGGTCGCAGCGCATCGGTCGGGCCGGTTGCGGGCGCTAGCCCAGCCCAGGTGCTGCCACCCTGACGCGCGATGGCCATCAGATCGCCGAGAATCGCCGATGAGGTCGCGGCCCCGCCGGCCCCGGGCCCGCTGAACGCGACGGAACCGATGGGCGTGCCATCAACCTCGATGCGATTGAGCACCCCGCCGGTACGACCCAGCGGCGAATCCAGCGGCACCACGGATGGCAGGACGGAGGCCGCGATGCCGTCTGGCGTCCGGACGCTGGACGCGATGAGCTTGATCACGAGCTGCTGGGCGGCGGCCGCCAGGATGTCCGGCAGCGTGACCCCGGTGATTCCGGGAAGACCAGCGTTTGCACCGGCGCGGCCCGGCATGGTCACGACGGATCCCGGATTGAGCCACCGCCCGAAGGCGAGCCGGGCAAGGATCACGAGCTTGTTCGCGGCGTCGTGGCCCTCCACATCGCCGCGGGGATCCGCTTCCGCATAGCCCGCGACCTGTGCGTCGGCCAGGACGTCGGCGTACGGGCGTGCATCGCCGCTCATCGCGCTGAGGATGAAGTTCGTGGTGCCGTTGACGATGCCCCGGACCGCGTGCAACTGGTTTGCCGCGAGGTCGGTGGCGATCGGGCCCAGGACGGGAATGCCGCCACCGACCGCGGCTTCGAACCGCAGCGGCGTCCCGGTTCGGCGAGCGGCGGCCTCGAGCTCCGCGCCGTGGTGGGCGATCACGTGCTTGTTGGCCGTGACGACCGGCTTTCCGGCGGCGAGCGCTGCCGCAATCAGGGTCCGGGCCGGCTCGTCGCCTCCCATCAACTCGACGATGACATCCGTGGCCGGATCGGCGATGAGATGGGCCGGTGCGTCCGTGAGCAGGCCTTCCGGGATTCCGCCCGCGGCGGCACGGGCGACGTCGCGCACCGCAACGCCCGCCAGGACCAGCGGCGCGCCGTCGGCGGTTCGCAACGCATCGACCCGCTCGAGGAGCGCCCGGATCACCTCACGCCCCACCGACCCCGCGCCCAGCACGCCGACCCGTAGCGGGGCGCTCATGCGTGCCTCCGAGTCATCCGGTCAAGGGTTACGCGGTCGTCCATGGCGCTGATGGTACGAGGTCGCCGACCCGGCACGCCCACGTCCGCCACTCGATACGTCCGAACCCGCCTCGGGCACGGTGCCTCCGCTACACTCGGCCGACGATGGCCATCCCCTCCCCCACGGTCGCTCGCACGTTCAGCGGCATCCAGCCGTCCGGGGCCCCGCACATCGGCAATGACCTCGGGGCGATCCGGAACTACGTCCGCCTGCAGGCCGAATTCGAGGCGATCTACTGCATCGTCGATTACCACGCCCTCACCAGCACCCATGATCCGGACCGGATGCGCCGCCAGACGCGGGAGATGGCCGCCGCCCTCGTCGCCCTGGGCCTGGACCCGGACCGCTGCACGTTGTTCGTGCAGAGTCACCGACCGGAGCACACCGAGCTCGCCTGGCTCCTGATGACGGTCACCCCGGTCAGCTGGCTCGAGCGAACCCCGACGTACAAGGAGAAGAAGCTCAACCAGCCGGATGACGTCAACCACGGGTTGCTCACGTACCCGGTCCTCCAGGCCGCCGACATCGTGATGTACAAGGCCTCCACCGTGCCGGTCGGCAAGGACCAGGCGGCCCATCTGGAACTGTCCCGCGAGATCGTGCGGGCGTTCAACAGCCGCTACGGCCCGACGTTTCCGGAACCCCAGGCCGTCTTTACCGAGGCGCCCGTCGTGCTCGGCACGGATGGCGTCCGGAAGATGTCCAAGTCGCTCAACAACACGATCGAGATTTTCGCCCCCGACGACGAGATCCGGCGCCAGGTAATGTCGATGGTGACCGATACCCAGCGGATCAAGCGAACCGATCCCGGGCGGCCGGAAGTCTGCAACGTGTGCCAGCTCCAGCGGTTCTTCGGTGACGACTACATCCAGCTCTGGGAGGGCGAGCGCACGGCGATGACCGGCTGCGTCGACATGAAGCGGCTGCTCGCGGACCGGATCATCCAGCACTACGCAGGGGCCCGTGAGCGGTACGCGGAGCTGATGGCCCACCCGGATCGCGTTGACGGGATCCTGGAGGCGGGTGCCGATCGGCTGAAGCCGCGAGCGGCGGCGACCATGGACGAGGTCCGCGAGAAGATGGGGCTCCGGTAGGCCGGACCTGCACGCTAGGAGGCGCGCGCATTGGGCTTTGAGTTGACACCGCGCGAACGTCGCTGGCTGGACATCGTCCTGTTCCTCGCGGCCGTGACCCTGACCTTCGTCGTCCTCGGTTACCTTGCGAACCTCCTCGCCGCGTTCGGCGACCTGATCCTCGTCTTCTTCCTCGCCTGGCTCCTTGCGTTCATCCTGACGCCGCTCGTGGCGCGGGTCGCGACGATCCCGTTCCTGTCGCGCGCGGGCGCCGTCATGGTCGTCTACATCCTGCTGTTCGGCGGGCTCGTCATCCTGGCCATCGCCGTCGCAGGTGCGGTGGCCGGCTCGATCGCCGACTTCATCGCCAGCGTGCCGACGCTGCGGGAGGACCTGCCGGCGCTCCTAGCACCATGGCAGGCGCGCCTGAACAGCCTCGGCTTCACGGACGTCGACCTCGCCGCCCAGGCGGCGACGCTCCTCGACAACCTGAGCCGCTACGCGACCGAGCTCGCCGGGCCACTCCAGCAGGTAGCCGTGGCCAGCCTGGGCGCGGTCGCGAACTTGTTGCTCATCGTGATCCTGTCGCTCTACATGGTTGCCGACCGCGACCGGCTCCTTGCCTCCGCCTTCCGGCTGGTGCCGCCGCAGTACAAGGAGGAGGCCGGGCTGCTCGAGCGGAGCGTGGCGCGATCCTTCGGGGGTTTCCTGCGCGGCCAGGCGATCCTGGGCATCGTCTACGCCGCCATTGCGATCATCGCCAGCGCGGTCTTCGGGCTGGACTACCTCGCCGGGACCGCGGCGGCGGCCGGGCTGCTCATGGCCATTCCGTTCTTCGGCCCGTTCCTCGCCTGGGCGCCGCCTGTCCTCGTCGCGCTCGTCACCAAGCCGGAGGCGACCTCCGGAACGCTCGTCGTCATGGCGGCCGGCTGGCTGATGGTGATGAACGTCCTCCAGCCTCGGTTGATGGCCCAGGCGCTCCGTATCCACCCGATCATCGTCCTGGGCTCCGTCCTGGTCGGCGGCAAGATCGCTGGGATCAGCGGCGCGATCTTCGGCATCCCGATCGCCGCGGTCCTGTCCGC
>JBKKBB010000145.1:0-4034 GCA_046714395.1 Candidatus Limnocylindrales bacterium
CCCATCGTGACGCCGGAATACGGCGCGAGGTACTGGAGCGGAGCAGCATCCTCGGCGCCGGCGACCACGACGATCGTGTGTTCCATGGCGCCGTACTTCTCGAGCGTGGCGACGGTGTTCGCGACAGTCGACATCTTCTGGCCGATGGCCACGTAGATGCAGACCAGGCCCTTGCCCTTCTGATTGATGATCGTATCGATCGCGATCGCGGTCTTGCCCGTCTGGCGGTCGCCGATGATCAGCTCGCGCTGGCCCCGGCCGATCGGGATGAGGGCGTCGATCGCCTTGACGCCCGTCTGGACCGGCGTATCGACGGACTTTCGGACGATGACGCCGGGGGCGATTCGCTCGACTGGGCGTGTCGTGGTCGCCTTGATCGGGCCCTTGTCATCCAGCGGGCGCCCGAGCGGATCGACCACCCGGCCGATCAGGGCCTGGCCGACGGGGACCTCGACCACGCGGCCCGTCGTCTTGACGATGTCGCCTTCCTTGATCGCCCGGGCGTCGCCGAGGATAACCGCACCGACGGTCTCTTCCTCCAGGTTCAGGGCCAGGCCGCGTACGCCGTCCGGGAACTCGAGGAGTTCGGACGCGAGCGCGCCGTCGAGGCCGTAGATCTGGGCGATCCCATCGCCGACTTCCACGACCGTCCCGACGCTGCGGGTTTCCGTCCCGGCATCAAACGTGTCGATCGCCGTCTTGATGATGCTGATGATCTCGTCTGAGCGAATGGCCATTGGTTCTCCGTTGGTCGGGCGCCGTCGGCCCGCTGATGCCCCGCCGAGGCGGAGCGGTGGGCCTAGCGCGAACCCGCGACGAGTCGCTCGCGAAGCCGCTCGAGGCGGCCGCGGACGCTCGCGTCGAGCAGTTGATCTCCGATCTTGATGGTTAGTCCGCCGATGAGCGTCTCGTCGACCTTCGTATGGAGGCTGACGCTGGACCCGGACATCGCCTTGATCCGGGCGCTGATGGCGTCCGTCTCCGTTGGGGTCAGCGGTGATGCGCTCGTGGCGACAGCCTCGACGACGCCGTTGCGACGATTGAGCAGGCGGGTGTATTCCCCGGCAACCGCCGGGAGCGTCTCGAACCGGCCGCGCCGGGCGAGGAGCCGTGTCAGGTTCATGACTCCGGGAGCCACACGGCCCTCGAAGAGCTTTGCAACGATCGCCTCGCGATCGCCGTGTGGGAGTGCCGGGTTGTCGACAATACGACCCACCGTCTCGTCCGCCGCGGCACCGGCCACGAGGCCGAGGCCGCTCGCCCACGCATCGAACGCGTCATCACGCTCGGCCAGCTGGAAGGCTGCCTCAGCGTAGCGGCGCGCGGTGGTGCTCGGACGGGCCATCAGTTTCGGGCGTCCCCGGTCGGCTGTGCGAGGAATTCCTCGACGAGCCTCCGTTGGCGAGGATCGGTCATCGTCTCGCCGATCAGCTTGCCGGCTGCGGTGAGGGCCAGATCAGCAACCTCCGCCCGCAGATCCGCAAGAGCGCGGGTCTTCTCAGCCTCGATCTCCGTGGTGGCTCGGGCGCGCAGGCGCTCGAGCTCGAGCCGAGTTGCCGCGATGTCCGCGTCCCGGGTTTCCTGGGCAACCTTCTGGGAACGGGCCAGGATCTCGCCTGCCTCCCGACGCGCTTCGGCTAGAGCGGCACGCCGCTCCTGCTCAGCGCTGTCGCGGTCAGCTCGGGCGTGCTCGGCATCCTTGAGACCCTGCTCGATCCGTGCTCGTCGTGCTTCCAGCATCTTCGACACCGGCCCGAATGCGATGAGACGGAGGATGAAGAGAAAGAACAGGAAGTTGGCCGACGACACGACGATCCAGAACCAGTTGATGGCGAGACCGCCGGACTCGGCTTCCTCGGCGGAGAGCCGGGCAACTTCGGCGGCGACGGGCCCGAGGGTGGCGAAAAAGTCCATATCGGTGACCCGGCGACTACTTCAGCAGGATGATGAGAACGCCCAGAACGAAGGCGAAGATGCCGAGGCCTTCGGCGAAGACCGCGCCGAGGATGAAGTTCTGGCGGATCACGTTCGCCGCGTCGGGGTTGCGCCCGATGGCGTTCGTGGTCATGCCGGTGAGTATCCCGATGCCGATGCCCGGTCCGATGATCCCGAAGGCCGCGAGGCCCGCGCCGATGAGTTCCATGTGCTACCTACCTCCTATTGGTTGACCAGATGCTAGGCGGCTGCGGCCGCTGGGTGTGTTTCATGCGCCGAATCCGCTGGCGCCGTATGGGCTTCGTGCTCTTCGCCACCGTGCCCCTCGATCGCGAGCAGCGTGAACATCATCGTGAGGATCGAGAACACGAGCGCCTGCATGAAGCCAACGAAGACCTCCAGGCCGAGGAACGCGACAGGCGCCACCACGACCAGGAGCCCGGTCATGACACCGAGCACGAGCTCGCCGCCATAGATGTTGGCAAAGAGCCGCAATGACAGGGTCAGCAGTTTGAAGAACTCGAGGAAGAACTCCAGGACCCCGACAAACAGGTCGATGAAGCCGTCGAAGGCACTCCGCTTGAAGCCCCGCAGGCTGAAGAACTTGCCGAGATACCCACGGAAGCCGAGTCGGCGGACGCCCTCGACGTGGAAGGTCGTGAAGCTCACAAGGGCGAGCCCCAGGGTCACGTTGATGTCACTGGTCGGCGCGCGCAGGAATTCGATCTTTCCAACGAACGGGATGAGCCCGCTCCAGTTGGAAAAGATGATGAACAGGAAGAGACCCAGGAAGAGGGGCACGTAGCGCCTGCCTGCCGGGCCGCCAAGTGCCTCGGCGAAGCCGGCGAGGCCCTCGTACATGAATTCGAACACGTTCTGTGCGCCGCGCGGGATCTCGTGGAGGCGGCGCGTCGCGAGCCACACACCCACGATGACCACCGCCATGACCAGCCAGGTAGTGAAGATCGTGGAGGTAATTGACAGGCCCGGCGCCACTTCAAAGAGGACGTGCGGCGCAAGTTGTTCGAGGTTCTGCAGGATCGCGTCCTTCGGAAACTGATACGGGAGGCCCGTCACAGAAACCGGGGCAACGACGAATGCGGCGATGACGTCGATCCCGATGACCACGCCAATGGCGATCAGGACCTTCGCACGGGTGGTCAACCCGCGGCGGGCCATCACCTCCGCTTCACCTGTGTCCGTCATTCGTTCGCTCCACACACAGGAGCGCGGCATCCACCGCGCTCATCGAGGTCCTCGTGCCGGTCTCCCGACGCCGTCAGTTGTTGTCTGTCTGGGCGAGGAACCGGCTGATCAACAACCAGGTCGCCCGGGCTCCCAGCCCCATCCCGGTGAACAGTCCGATCAGCGCGAAGAGAGGGTTGGTCCCTACTGTCGTATCGGCCCAGTAGCCGAGGCCTACGCCCCCCAGGGTCGTCACGAGCAGGACGATTCCGATCTCGGTGAAAAGTGCGAAATACGCCGCCCCGCGGCCCGGCTCGATCAACGGCGCCATGCCAAAGCCGCAGGAGTGTACCAGAGGCCCCGAGGACCCGCCGCCCGAAGGTTGCGGGACGGTTGTGGCGGAACTTGGGACTACGGCGGCGGCGGGGTCGGGTCGACTACGGAATACGAGGTGCTCTTGGTGTCCGATCCGCCCGGACCGGTCACCGTCACGCTGATCGAGTAGCTGCCCGCCGCTGAGTAGGTGTGTTGAGCGCTCGAGGACGGCCCACTGCCGAAATCCCACAACCAGGTATCCGGAGTCCCCTGGAGGATGGGGACACTACAGCTGACCTGGACCCCCGTCGTTCCCGGGTCTGGGGAACAGCTGATCTGCCCGAGAATGATCGGGTCGGGCGGCGGCGGCGGAGGCGGAGGCGGAGCGGGGGTTGGCGTTGGTGATGGCGTCGGCGATGGCGTCGGCGATGGGGTCGGCGATGGCGTCGAGGCGACCGTGGGTGCGGGCGTGCGAGTCGCCGTCGGACGGGGCGTCGGACGGGGCGTCGGCCGGGGGGTGGGCCGGGGAGTGGCCGGCGGCACCGTGATGATCGGGACCGGCGTCGGCGTCGCCTCGATCGCCGGGATCAGCGCGGGGT
>JBKKBB010000146.1:0-3040 GCA_046714395.1 Candidatus Limnocylindrales bacterium
CTCCGACCTTGATGGAGAGGACCGCGTCGTACGTGGCGACGATCTCGAGGCTCGTCCGATCGACCACCCCGGGCACGATTGCCGAGCCCGATGTCGGCGCTGGTGTGACCATGGGAGCCCGTGGTTCGGACGGGCTCCTTGTCACTGTCGTGATCGGGGTCGCGTCCGGCAATTGGGTGGGGATCGGAGTCGCCTTCGCCGGCGCCGCGCCGGTCGGACCCAGCGGACCGCAGGATCCTGCGACCATCGCAATGGTGGCGAGGAGCGCGGCGGCACGTGTGGTCTTCATCGGGCTCGTAGGCCGTTACCGCCACCTGCTTGGTGATCGATGTCCGCGACCGGTACCATCGGCGCATGTTGACGGACACGGGCACGCCCGATCTGACCGCTCTCCTCGAGGCCACGCGTGTCGAGTTGCCGGGCGTCCGACTGCTGACCGATACCGTCGATCGGGAGTCGTATCGGCTCGATGAGACGGCCTATCTCGAGGCCGGACTCCCCGGCGCGATCGCCCTTCCGTCGAACACCGACGAGGTCGCCGGGCTCCTGCGCCTGGCCACGCGCCACCGGGTGGCGATCGTTCCGCGCGGCGCCGGAACGGGGCTGTCCGGCGGTGCTGCGGGGATCGAAGGGGCCCTGACCATCGCCCTGACCCGGATGGATCGGATCCTCGAGATCGATCAGGCGAACCTCTGTGTGGTAACCCAGCCCGGGGTCATCAATGCCAATCTCAAGGCCGCCGTCGCCGCCCGCGGCCTGTTCTATGCGCCCGACCCGGCTAGTTACGAGAGTTGCTCGATCGGCGGCAACCTCGGTACGAACGCAGGCGGCTTGTGCTGCATCAAGTACGGCCAGACGCGGGATTCGGTCCTTGGGCTCGAAGTCGTGCTGGCCGACGGAACGGTCGTCAGGACCGGCGGCCGAAGCATCAAGGACGTGGCCGGCTACAGCCTGATGCACCTGTTCGTCGGGAGTCAGGGCACGCTGGGGATCATCACCGAGGCGACCCTGCGCCTGCGGGCGGATCCGGGGCCTCGCTCGACGCTGCTCGTGTTCTTCGATTCGGTCGAGGCGGCCGGGGAGGCGGTCGCCCGAATGACCGCGGACGGCCTCGTGCCGGTAACCCTGGAGTTGCTGGATCGCGAGACGATCCGGGCCGTCGAGGATTGGCACCACCTCGGGCTGGACACGGACGCGGCCGCCATGCTGATGATCGAATCCGACGCACCAGGTATCGGCGCGGCCGCGGATCTCGATCGAGCCGAGGTCGCGAGTCTGGCCGCGGGCGGTCGCTCCGCCGTCCGCGCGGCTGACGCCCAGGAAGCCGACTGGCTGCGACAGGCTCGCCGGCTTGCCCTCCGGGCCCTCGAGCGCCAGGGGACGGTCCGGATGGAGGACGTCGGCGTTCCAAGGGCTCGCGTTCCGGAGCTCCTCCAGGCGATCGAACGGATCGCTGCTGCGCACGGTGTTCGCTGCGCAACATTCGGCCACGCCGGCGACGGCAACCTCCACCCGAATCTGATCTTCGATCGCGACGACCCCGAGGCGGAGCATCTGACGCGGCGAGTCCGCGACGAGATCTTCCGGGCGGCCCTCGACCTCGGCGGCACGGTCACCGCCGAGCACGGAATCGGAGCCGCCCGCCGCGAGTGGCTGCCGATCCAGGTTGGCGAGCCGGCGGTGGCCGTGATGCGGGCGATCAAGGCCGCCCTCGATCCGCTCGGGATCCTCAATCCGGGGCGCGTCCTCTAGATCGCCGAGCGCCACCGCCAAACCGCCGACGACGGCGGCAGGCCGGGCCGGGCGCCCGGTGATCCGATTTCCTCAGCTGCGCGCATGGACCCCTGCATCCGATCTGTGGGGAGTCGCGACACCGCGGGTCGGCACCAACCCCGGACGCAGTATCAGAGGAAAGGACTCGGATCTCCGCCATGCGAACGATCAGTAAACTCGCCACGTTGGGGGCCGCAATGACGGTGCTCACGTTTGGCGCGGCACCGCTCCTGACCGGGGCGGCGGACCACATCGAGGCGCCCCTCGCCGTAGCGAACCACGACCTGGACATCACGGACATCTACGCCTTCGACGGCTCGAACGCGAAGGACACGGTGCTCGTCCTCAACGTCAACCCCCTCGCCGGGGCCCTGTCGGGGACTTCGTTCTCGACCTCCGGCTCCTACTCCTTCAACGTCGACAAGGACGGCGACTTCCTCGCCGACGACGTGTACAAGGTCACCTTCGCGTCCGGCAATCGGGACGGCAAGCAGTCGCTCACCCTGTGGAGGAACGGGACGACGGTACTGACCGGCATGACCGGCAACGCCAACAATGGCGGTGGCGCGAAGCTGTACGCCGGCGTCAAGGATGACCCATTCTTCTTCGATCTCGCCAGCTTCAAGCTGTGGCGCGACCCGAACGCGGATGGCGCGTTCACGTACACGGGCTCCACCACATTCGACGGGGTCGACTTCTTCCGTGGCACGAACATCTCGACGATCGTCCTCGAGATCCCGGATGCCTGGCTCGGCGCCAGCGCGAACTTCTGGGGCACCACGAAGAACGCTGCCGGATCGGTCATCGACCGCATGGGCAAGCCGGCACTGGCGACGGTGTTCGTCAATCCGTTCGGGGGCACATCGGACAAGGACGCCTACAACGCGACCGCGCCGTCGGGTGACGTGGCGGCCTGGGCACCCCTGTTCATCGCCGTCGAGAGCGTCTTCTACCCCGAGGCCGGCGTGCCCGAAGCCATCACCGGGCTCCTCCTGCCGGATGTCCTCCATCTGAGCGTGGCGACGCTCGGCAAGTCCACCGGGACCGGCTTCACCGGCGGACCCGGGGGCATCCTCAACGGGCGAACGCTCGCTGAGGACGTCATCGACCTCGAGCTCTTCGTGGTCACGGGTGGCCTCGCGGGCCATGCGATCCTGACCACGGACGGCGTCGCGGCCAACGACGCGGCGTTCCCCGGCACCTTCCCGTATCTGGCTCCGAAGCACTAGGCCCGGTGCCCGAGGCTCGGCGGACCGCTCCCGAGGAG